>CAYXVP010000006.1:0-24399 GCA_964468305.1 uncultured Anaerolinea sp.
ATATGCCACAGCCGCTCGGTCGTTCCGACAGTCGGCCAATGCTTGGTGACCGAGCCCGGGCCCGACGCTTGGCCGGTCGCGGTGATCGCCGAGGAGAGGCTGCTGTCGAGCCGGGGGCCCGGGCGGTGGTGCGATCCAGGCACCTGAACTAAGTGGCGCGCTTGCCCGGCCTTAGCAGGGAGCGGGCCGTGCGAGGCTCGCCGGGGGAACAAGCGTGTAACCTCCCTCGACCCTCCCGCGACCGGAATGAAGGAGCGGACCGCGAAGCCGTCAATACCTGGGTTCGGGGCTCAGCGGAGGCTCCTCCACCCTGCCGCCAGGAGGCCCACTTGCAGCACCGCAATGAGCGGCGGGATGGGAAGACCGAAGCCGTACCAGAAGACGGGCCCCACGACGAGGGTGATTGCGCCGAGGATGGCGCCTCTGCGCCGCCCCCGCCACAGCCACAGCCCGGCAAGGACGCCGAGCGTCGAGATGGCCGCAAAGAGGCCGAATGCTGCGAGTGCCACGTGGAGGCCGAACGCGTCGTAGATGCGTCCGTGCGGAGCGAGATAGCGCATGCCCGTCGGAAGGTCGCCATTCAGCATGACAAAGGTGGAGATCAGCAGGAAGGACACGACCCAGCCGGCGTCCAGGAAGAACAGGATGGCTGCGGCGGTGATTGCCGGGTGGCGCACCCCGTCAGACGGCTGCTGACCGCTCTGGCCCGATTGCCCACTCATTCCGCAAGGATGTCTTCGCCCGCAGCAACGTCAACCCGCGGCGACGGTTGGTCCACGAGCGTCCCATTGGTGGGCCGTCACCATGAATTGCAGGCTCTTCGGCAGCAGTGATCCCGTTGGCGCGGTTCCAAGTGGACCCGCCCTAACCGGGTCAAGAACGTCGGGGTTTGGATGGCGCGCCCGGAGAGATCCCGGCGCGCGGTGCAAACCCTGACGGTAGAAGGGCTTGCCGCCCTCGCTGACCTCATAGCGCCTGATTTGCCGTCCCTCGCGTCGGCGATTTCCCTTTGCTTTCAAGCTGCCGATTGCAGGCCTCGTCGCGGCCCGCCCGCGAACCGTTTTCGCGGTGGGCAGCACGTCGGGCTGCTCAAAGGTGCGCGTGAACTGCCGATCCGCGGCCACCGGCCGCGAAGATACGCCCACTGGCTGAGCCGACGTGACGCCTTCCGACGGCAGTTTCTCGTCTTCCGCACGGGCAACGCGGTACCGTCTCGATGTGCCGTTTTTCGAGAGCGTCGACGGCGTGCGGCTTCACTACGCAATCGAGGGATCAGGCCCGGATCTGATCCTGCATCTCGGCGCGGGGGCCGACAGCGAACTGTGGAGAGAGGCGGGTTACCTCGAACCTCTCGCCGTGTCCCACCGCTGCATCCTCTTCGACCATCGCGGCCATGGTTCGAGCGACCACCCGACGAGTCCCGAGGCGAACCACCTCAACCGCTATGCGGCCGACGTCATCGCCCTCGCGGCGCACCTCCGCCTCTCGAGCCCGGCCTTCTTCGGCTGGTCGAACGGGATTGCGGTAGGGCTGCGGGTGGCCGACCTGCGACCCGACCTCTTCAGTGCCCTAATCCTGTTCGGCGCCATTGCTCCGCCGCGGAGCCCTGTGGAGCTCGTCGCCGCGACAGCCGAGCGCGTTGCCGGGATCCGCGAAATGGGTTGGCGCTACATCCTCGACGATATGGTCGCAGCCGAGAAACTGCCAGTGCCGCAATGGTTCCTCGATCGAGTCGTCGCCACCGACACCGGGCCGTTGTTGGGGTATACGCAGGCGCGACCCGCGTGGAACTGGAGTCCATGGGATGTGCTTCCACGCATTTCCTGCCCCGCACTTCTGCTCGCCGGTGAACTCGAGGATCCCGACGACGTGATGGGCGAAGTGGCCGCGGCAATGCAGGATGCCCGGCGGATCCGGATTCGCGAGCGCGAGCACATCAACGCTTTCCTCGCGAGCGATCTCGTCGTGCCGATCGTGACTGACTTCTTAGCAGTGGCCAGGGCGTGAAGGGCGAGAGCGCCGAGACGAAGCGCACCCGCGCCCTCATCAAATCTATTCCCTGTAGACGCCGCACGCGGCTCACGCGGGAGATTCGAAGCCTCCTCGGAACCGCGGCTCGAGGAGCCCATTCCGCGGGGGCGGCGAACCGGCCCGCAACGGGAGCCAGGAGAGCCTGGGCCGTTCGCCTTGCGGCGAGGTGCAAGACGCCCCGGTTGATCACGAGGCCCACGCGCTGCATGGAAAAGGCGGGCTGAATAGGCCGCACGGCGTTTCGGATCACCACATAACTCCAGCCGTAACGGCAATGCCGCGCCACGTCACGGGAAAGGTGGGCTCACATGGTTCTCGCACGCTGCAAACCCTACGGGTAGACGGCGCGTCGGAGCTCGCCGGTCTGCTCGTTGCCGAGCCGTGCTTGGATTGCTCCGGGGTGGGCCATGTGCGCGTGCGTGACGTCAAAGCCCCTGAAAAGCCGGAGCCAGGGTCGCGCGCGGCAACTTGATCCTGAACCGGAGACGGCCGAGCATGTGACCTGTGCCGAACCAATCAATAGCGTCCCGGGTCCGGGTGGTCCTCGCCGAGGACCAGTTCCTCGCGCGGGAAGGCCTGGCACGGCTGCTGGCCGAACGGCCGGAGCTCGAGCTCGTCGCGACCGCCGCCGACTTCGATGGGGTGCTGGAGGCCGTTCACCGCACTCGGCCCGACGCAGTGGTCATGGACATCAAGATGCCGCCCAGCGACAAGATGGAGGGGATCGAAGCAGCACACCGCATCCGGGCGGAGCTACCGGGCACCGGTGTCGTCGTGCTCACCCAGCATGACGAGGAGGCGTACGTCTGGGAGCTGCTCAAGCACGGCGTGGAGGGCCTCGGCTACCTCCACAAGGTCCGGGTCGGCGACGTCGATCAGCTCGTGCGGGCCATCCGCGAGGTGGCGAGCGGCGGGTCTGTGCTTGATTCACGCATCGTCGAGCGGCTGTTGTCCCATCGCGCCCGGAAGCCCGGCTCGGCGATCGCCGCGCTCACGCCGGCGGAGCGCGAGACGCTTCGGCTGATGGCCGAGGGCCGCACCAATGTTGCGATCGCGCAGGCCCTCTCCGTCTCGCTCGGGGGGATCGAGAAGCGCATTGCCACGATCCTGTCGAAGCTAGGGCTCGCCGAGGAACGCGACCTGAACCGCCGCGTTGCGGCGGTCCTCATCTACCTTCGGGAGACCGGGACGCCCCCGGTGACGTCGGCACCACCGCCATCGGACTGACCGGCTGACGTTCCGAAACGATTGGCGGAACCTCGAGCGGAATCTCGACGGCAACACGCATACCGCCGCCGAGACGCTCCGCCACGGTCAGGGACCCGCCGTGGGCGGCTGCCCGATCGATCATGTTCAGGACCCCCCCGCCAGCCTCGACATCCGCCCTACGCGCGCCGATCCGCGATTCACTGCCGAGGCCGTCGTCCTCGACCTCGAGCCTGACCGATCCACCGTCGCGGGCGATCCGCACCCAAATTCTCGCCTCCGGGGCATGTTTCGCTGCGTTCGTGAGCGCCTCCATCGCGATGAAGTACAGGGCCTCCTCGATGGGCGCCGGGAGGCGCGACTCGAGGAGCGACCGATCCGCTTCTACGTCCACGTTCGCCGCCATCCGCGCCACCCGGTCCCCGACCGCGGCGACGAGCCCGAGGTCGTCCAGGGTGGACGGGTAGATTCCTCGGCTCACCTCCCGCAGCGCGAACACGGCGGCCTCCGCGTCCGCGCTGAGCGCGAGCAGGTCGGCCCCGACATCAACGCCGGCTGCGCCGGCAAGGCGACGGATCCGGGCGGCGAGATCCACGAGCTCCTGCTGTAGGCCGTCGTGGAGGTCCCGCTGGATCTGCCGCCGCGCCGCGTCCTCTGCCTCGACGATGCGCGTCCGAGACGCTCGCAGCTCCTCGGCCTGACGCGCGAGGTCTTCGAGCCGTGCCCGCAGCTCCGCCTCGAGTAGAAGGTTCTCGAGGCGCAGCGCGGACTCGCTGGCGAGGGCGGCGAGGACGTCGAGGTCCGACTCCTCGAGCGGCTCCGGCATGCGTGGGCCGACAACGAGCACGCCGATGGCTCCGCCTCCTCTGTCCAGCGCAGCGACGGCCCCGGGATCGAGGTCCCATACGGCAGCGACAAGCTGGGACGCGGGATCCACGTCCTCAATGGTCGACCAGAGGCGCGGTCGGCTGCCCAGGACGGTGGTGGCCTCCGGTGCGATCGTCGGTGGCAGAGGCCCCGGAGTGCCGACCGCCCCAGCTGCCCTGAACGCGAGCGGACGCTCGATGGCGTGCGGCCGCGTCGGGTTAGTGTCGGCGAGCCACAGCGCCGCCCATTCGACCCGGACCGCGGCCCGCGCCGCCTCCACGATCGCGCGAGCGAGATCGTTGACGCCACGATGGAGCTCCGCCCTCTCGCCCAGCCGGCGGACGGCCAGGTAGCCGCCCGAACCCCCGAGGAGGCGCTCGATCTTACGTTCCACCGGTCTTCGGAGCGATGGCAGCGCTGTGGCGACGACGAGCGCGATGACCAGCGCCGGGATGGTCCGGACGTCGCCGCCGGCGACCGCCAAACCCGCGACGATGGCGAAGCCGCTCAGTGCGACGGCGAAGGCCGCCCAGGTAAGGGCCGCGGCCCCGGCCCGGGCGACCACGACGTCGACGTTCCACAGGCGGTAGCGCAGGACGCCGATCGCCGCGCCGACGAGCGGCAGCGGCGTCGCCACCAGCTCGATCCCTTTGGCACTACCGCCGACGACGCCTGGCGCCGCCTCGAACGGCCCGGCCACGAGCCCGATGACGAGGTTGGCGAAGACTCCGGCGAGGAACCATTTGACCTGCTGACGCAGGAGGGGCCCGCCGCCGCGGAAGCGATCGACGAGGCCGATCACGGCCGCCGGCAAAAGGAGCGCGCTGAACCCGTTCGCCGCGGCGACGAGCGGTGTGCCCCCGAGCGCTCCCTGCAGGGGGCCTGCGACGTCGGGGGCAACGCCTCCAAGGCCCAGCGCATCCGGCATGGTCCCGGCGGGCGCGCTGAGCGCAAGCACGATGGCGGCGACGATCGACCCGACCAGACCAAGCGAGGCCGGGAGCCTCCAGGCCGGACGCGGGAGGTGACCGTCCGGGAACAGCAGCACGAACGCCGCGAACGGGAGGGGTACGGCAAACAGGAGCCATGCGCTGAGGAACGCGCCCTGAGCTACGGCTTGGGCGATCACGGGACCGCCGAGTGAGTGAGGAGAGGCCGAATACGCCACGACGACGCCAACGGCGAGCAGGAGAGCCCCAGCGCCGATTCCGGTGGCCACGAGGACCTGCCCGATCCGATTGCGCGGCTGCACGCGCGCGATCAACCAGCCCGCGATGGCGATCGTCGAATACAGGGTGATCCCCTGGAGAAGCGCGGCGTCGGGCCCGCGCGCGCTCACGTACAGCGGAAGTCCGAGGGCCGCGGCCAGCAGGCCGAGCAGTGTCGGCACGTCGGAACGCGGGACCACCTTGAGCCGCGGCGGCGACATCGAGAGGATGGTGGACCCCGAGGTCATGGTCCGTCGAGGTGGCATGCCGCCCTTCGCCCGGGGGTTAACCCGAACGGCAGATCGGAGGGTGGTCGGCTTGGCCGAGCGCCGCTGCGCTCGGAGGATGGATCGACGGCAGACGGGCCCCACGGATGTCGGGCCGGCCGAAGCTTGGAGGATGGGAGATGGACCGTCGCATCGGCCTCGCTGCCGCGCTTGCCGGCTTGGGTTTCGCTGTTGGCGGCACCCTGGTGGAGATGCTCTTTCCGGCGCCCGTCGAGCCCGGGGGCAGTCCGGACGCGATTATCGCGGCCATGGCGAGCCCGGACGCGTTCAGGACTGTGACGCTTCTGGCTGCCTCCACATCGATCGGGACCGCCCTCCTCGTCGCGTTCGTCGCCGCGATCGGACGCTACCTCGACCCCGACCATGGGACGCTCGCCCAGCTCGCCGTGGTCGGTGCTGCGGCGGCTTTCGTCATCTCGCTCCTGCGACGCGGCCTCATCATCGCCGTCGTTCAATCAGCGACGGCCGGCCAGGATGGCCCCGCGGTGGCGTTCTACATCGCTGCGACGGATTCGCTCGTCCGGGTCTTCGCGATGCCGCAGGCGCTGTGGCTCGGCTCGGTCGGCTTCCTCGCCCTGTCGACCCGCCGTCTTCCGGCCTGGGCGGGTTGGAGCGCCCTCGTCCTCGGAGCTGTGGCGATCGCTGCCATGTTCGTGCCGGCGATCGACTCGTCAGCCGACGCCGAGTTCCCTGTGTACCTCCTCAGCCTTGTCTGGCTTACCGCGGTGAGCGTGACGCTCCTCGTTCGCTGGCGGTCCCCGCAGCCATCGACGGCGGATGCGACCGCGGCAGCCGCTACGTGAGGCGCCTCGGAGCGCGCATTCGGCCGGATGTCATGTGCCAACGCCGATGCGGCAGTTCTATAGGTGGAGGCCGATGATGCCGAGATGGGCGTGGCTGATCTTCTTCGTGCTTGGGGCTGGCTCGGCGTTGGTGTCGCCGGTTCTGCTTCTGGGTAACCCGCCCGACCCACCGTCGGCCGAGGGACTGACCGGCCTGAGCCTGGCTGCAATCGGAACACACATCCCAGGAATCTCGACCTACATCGAGTCGCTGTCTCGCCAACTGGGGAACTTCATGCTCGCCTTCGGGGTGCTGCTGGCCGCGATCGCGGCGGGTCCCTACAGGCGCGGCGAACGATGGGCCTGGAACGTTCTCTGGATCATGCCGATCCTCCTCGGAGTCCAGTTCGTCAACAGCAATTTCGGGCTTGGCTGGCAGCTCGATCTGGGCCTGATGCCGATCACGATCGGTGTCCTTCTCGCGACGTATCGACGAACGGCTAGGTCCGGGACGGAGCGGTCAGTCTCGGCACGAGACGGGTGAGGTGTCCGATGTCCAACACGTTGTTCGGGAAGCGTCAGCCGGCGGTCGCAGCAGCGGCCATCCTCTTCGTCGTCGTGAATAACGTCCTCGCCGGTGCCCTCGTCATCGCCGCCTATGACTTCGACATTCGACTGTTCGCTGAGCGCGGCGCGCTGATTGGCCATGGAGCGGCTGCCGCGCCCCTCTTGCGCTTGGGCGGCCTCTTCGACATGGTCGGCTACCTCGCCTTCGCGCCGCTCGTCCTCCATGTCCACGATCGCCTCGGAAATCCCGTCCTCGCTGCGGCCGGACTCGGTTTCGCCCTGGTGGGGGCCTGCGGCGCGACCCTGCTCGGGACGGCCGGGCCGTGGCTCCTCGAGGCCTCCGTGAGTGGGGACCTGGCCGCCTCCGCGGCGCGCGCCGCGTTCGGGACGATCGAAACCGTCGTGTTCGTCGGCCTCTGGGCAGCCCTTGGTGTGCTCCTGCTGGGCGTGTGGCTGATCGGCGTCAACTGGGCGCGACGCGCCGCCGACCCACTGTTTGCCTACGTCGGCACGGCGGCCGGTCTCGCTGCCCTGGCATACGCCGCGCGCACCGGTCTCGCCGGCCAGCCTCCGGTGCCCATCACCAGCCCGATCGACGCCGCGATCTTCGTCGGGTTCGGATTGCTCCCGGTGTGGACTATTTGGCTCGCTGCGCGGCTCGCCCGCGGCGCGGAGGGTCAGACTCCCGCTTGAGGTCCTTAGCGAGCCCGGAGGGATCCCGGCGCACGGTCCAAACCCTAGTCGTCAAGGGAGTCGGGGAGCTTGCGAGCGGACTCGCCGCCAAGGTTCTTGCGTGCTACGAACCGCGCATTCGCCCGCACCTTAGCAACCATCGTGATCGACAGTGTCCGATGAGCTCGTGGCGACGCTTCGCGTCCTAGCCGCCAATGCGCCCGGGTAGACTTCCCGAAAATGGGCCTGAACGCCCCGCCGCCCGATGAGCGGATGCTGGCGAGCGTCCTGTTCATCGACCTCGTCGACTCGACCGCGATCGGGGAGAGCCTCGATGTGGAGCGCGTGCGGGCGATTCTGGCCGACTACTTTGGGCTGCTGACGGCGGCCGTCCAGGCGTGGGGCGGCACCGTCGAGAAGTTCATTGGCGATGCCGCCGTCGCGTTGTTCGGCGTTCCGCGGGTCCGCGAGGATGACGCCGCGCGGGCCGTGAGCGCAGCCCTCGAGATCCTCGAGCGCTTCGCGACCATGTCGGCCGATCTCGAGGGGGGGTCCGGGGTCCGGCCAGAGATCCGCGCGGCCGGGAACACGGGCGGGGTGCTGGCACCGGCTGCCCTCGATCCGGACCGGCCGATGGTCACCGGCGATGCCGTGAATGTCGCGGCTCGGCTGCAGTCCGCGGCGGAGATCGGGACACTGCTGGTCGGCGAGCGGACATACCACGCGACTCGCGAGCTCTTCCGGTTCGGCGAACGGGTCGCGCTCGAGCTCAAGGGCAAGCGCGAACCCGTCGCCGCGTATCCGGTCCTGGGGCACATCGAGGGTGCCGTCGAGGCCGGACCAGCCCGTAACCTCCAGGCCGACATCGTCGGTCGAGACCGCGAGCTCGGTGCCCTCAGCGGCCTCCTCGACGAGGCGGTCGATTCGGGAGCACCACAGGTCGCGCTGTTGCTCGGTGGCGCCGGGATCGGCAAAAGTCGGCTCGCCAGGGAGGTGGTCGGGCTCGGTCAGGCTCGCCATCCCGAGCTGACCGTGCTTCGCGGGCGCTGCCCGTCCATTGGTCCCGATGCGCTGTTCTGGGCCTTGGCTGAGATCGTTCGGGGCGCCTGCGGCCTGTCCCTCAACGCGAGCGCCCTGGACGGGCAGCTGAAGCTCGGCGGCCTTCGGACGAGCCTATCGGCGGGCGGCCTCGCCGCCGCCGACGTCGAGGCCGTGCTCTTCGCTCTGGCGACGACGGCGGGGATCGACCTGCCCGATAACCCACTCGACCAAAGCAGGCCGCTCGCCGTCGCCACCGAGCTGGCTCGCCGCTGGCCGCAGTTCCTGTCGGCCCTGGCCGCGACGCGGCCCGTCGCCGTCGTGATCGAGGATCTGCACTGGGCCTCTGACCAGTTGCTCGATCTGCTGGAGGCAATCGCGTCCAGGTCGACGGGCCCCCTGTTCATGGTTGCGACGGCGCGCCCGGAGTTCATCGAGCACCGACCTGCCTTCGTGTCCAACGTCACCGGCACCGTCATGACGCACCTCCAGCCCCTGGACCGCAGCCAGGCCACGCTACTGGTGTCGGGACTGCTACCCGGCCGCCGTGTTCCGGCAGATCTGGTGCGGCAGATCATCGAGACGGCCGAGGGCAATCCACTCTTCGTCGAAGAAATCGTCAACCGACTCGTGGAAACGGGCGGCCTCGAAGGCGCAGACGAGCGGTGGCCGGGACACGCCGCCATGCCGCTGCCCGACACGATCTACGGGCTTCTGGCCGCCCGCGTCGATGCCCTGCCTGACCTCCAGCGACGTGTCCTCCGCGAAGCCAGCGTGGTCGGCCGTACCTTCTGGGAGAAGCCCCTGCGCCAGGCGCTCGGGGAAGACGACCTCGAGCCTGCGCTGCGCGGCCTCGAGCAGCGCGGCCTGATCGTGCTCCGGCCGACGTCGAGCCTCATCGGCCAGGTGGAATACGCGTTCAAGCACGCCCTCATTCGCGACGTCGCCTACGCAGGCCTCACGCTCGCACGGCGGGCGCACGCCCACGCCGAGCTGGCCGGCTGGCTCACGCAGCTCGCACCCGATCGGCCCGATGAGCTGGCTCAGCTCGCGGCCATGCACTACGAGGCCGCCCTCGCTGAGGGGACCGATCTCGCCTGGCGCGCTGGTGACGATGTGTTTGTCGCGATCCAGCAACACGCTCGCGACGCCTTCCTCGCCGCCGCCGCGACGGCCCGCCAGCGGCACGCGCTGGATCGAGCGATAGAGCTGCACCGGCAGGCGCTGGAGCTCTCCATTTCACCCGAGCAGCGGGCCGTGTCGCTCGAGGCCCTGGGCGACGACCACGACGCCGCCTACGACGGCGACCGGGCCCTGCCCGCCTGGGATGAGGCCATCGCGATCCTGCGGGACCTTCCCGGTCGCGGCGAGGACATCGCCCGGATCGCGATGAAGGTCGCGCGGATCTCCGCGATCCGATGGGGTGGGTTTACGGTTCCGGTCGATCCGGTGGTGATCGATCGCTATGTCGACGCGGGACTCGGGGCGACCCGAGACGCGAAGACGAGGGCCTGGCTGCAGTCGATGCGTGCCGCCGCGGGCCTGCGCTGGGTCGCATTCCATCGGGACGATCCCACCTCGCTCGAAGACCGCGTTCAGGCCGGTGAGGACGCGCTCAGGCATGCCCGGCGAATCGGCGACCTGGGGCTCGAGTCAACCGCGCTTCGACAGGTGAGCGGTCTCCTCATGGCGCACGGCGAGGTCGCACGGGGTCTGGAGCTCTGCCGCAGGCAGCTGGAGCAGGCGCGCGGGATCCAGGACCCGCGGACCCGGCATCTGGCGACGATCGAGGCGATCCAGACACTGACCTGGATCGGCGGCGAGCCCGAACGGCACCTCGTGGAGCTGGAGTCGCTCCTTGTGCTCGCGCGCGAATTGCGGCCGCACGACATCTGCCACTCGACAGCCGTGCTGATGAGCGCCAACTACCTGGCCGGACGGTGGGACGCGATCCCGGCGGTTCTCGACGAACACCTGACGACGTTCAAGATCGACGCCGCCGGGACGACGTGCCCGTTCGCCCTCGGCGGGTTCCAGTTCGGCGCCACGTTCCTCGCCCTGCGGGGCGACGCGGAGCGCGCCCGCGAGGTAGCCGCGTCGATGCCGGAGCCCGAAGCCCCGGTCGGGATCATCCAGGGCTTCGAGGCCATGGCTGCCAGCGCCCTCGCGGACCCGGTCGCGGCGCGGCGGATCGCCGAAGGGGTGCTCTCGACTGGTCTCCGGGACTTCTCCGAGGAGCCGCCTGTCGAGCTCCTCGCCGAGCTTGACGCGCTTGCCACCCTGGGCGATTGGGCCGGGCTCGAGGCCTTCCTGCCGGAGGCCCGTCGGCGGGCGGACCAGCTCGCGCTGGCCGGGCCCGCTATCGATCGCGCCGATGGACTCCGAGCGGCTGCGGCGGGCGATCGCGATCACGCTATCGACGTGCTCAATCGAGCCGCCGCGGGCTTCAAGGAACGCTCCGCGTTCGACACTGCATGGACTCGGGAGCTTCTCGCCGCAGTCGATCGCGACCGCGCCGTCGAGCACCTCGGCGCCGCGCTCGAGGCCTACGAAAACCTTGGAGCCCGGCCCGGGGCAGATCGGGTCGCGGCCGCGCTTGTCGCGCAAGACCCCGCGCTGCCCAAGCCACCGCGGTGACCACGAACGGCGATGCCGCCACCGCCGGCTGACTGCCGATCCTGTGGCGATCGGAAGATCAATGAGGGCTTGGCGCGCCCGGAGGGATCCCAGCGCGCGGTCCAAACCCTACGTGTCGAAGGCGTTTTCGAGCTCGCCGGGTTGCTCGCAGTCGCATGAGGGGCGACTCTCAAGTGCGCGCACTGGCGAGAGGCAAATACGTCAGGTAGTTCATCAGCCCACTTTGAATGCCGCGTATCGCGCGATGTGGACGCTGGGCAGCTGCGGCGATCCGTCGTACAGTCCGCTCGCGTCCCCCGCAGCCGGCCGTGGGCGGACGGGCGCTCGCAGGGGTTCGGGATACACCCGACCCGAGCTGGAGGAGGCCTGATGGCTCGGTCAGGTTCGCTCCCCGTGGTCTTCCTGCCGGGCGGCGTCACACCGGTCGGTCAATCGTATGGCCCGGTCCTCAAAGTGTTGGGCGACGAGATCGAGCCGCTCCTGAAGGACCTCGAGGTCTACGAGGGAGACGAGCCTCCGGCGGGGTATTCGATCCCGATGGAGGTCGATGCGCTCGAACGAGTGGTCGACGGGGCAGGCCTCGACACGTTTCACCTCGTAGGGTATTCGGGCGGGGGTGCGGTCAGCCTGTCGTTCGCCGCCCGGCACCCTGATCGGCTTCGCAGCCTGGCCATCTTCGAGCCTGCGAACGTGCCCGGGCTCTGGGACCCGGCCGAGCACCAGGAGCTGGCCGCCATGGAGGCGATGCCGCCGGAGCAGATGATGGTCGAGTTCACTCGTCGACAGCTCCGGCCCGGTGTCGAGCCGCCGGCTCAGCTTGCCGGCCCGCCGCCTCCCTGGATGGCGAAGCGGCCCGCCGGGCTGCGCGCGATGATGCGGGCGTTCGAGGAGGACGACACCGACCGGGAGGCGCTACGGCAGTGCACCTTCCCCGTCTACCTCGGGTACGGCCTCCTGACGTCGGACATGATGGTCCGTCGGATCGTCCTGCTGGCGGACGTCCTCCCGGACATCTGGATCCAGGCATATCCGGGCCTCCACCACTTCGCTCCGCCACAGCGGTCTCAGCCCGAGACGTACGCGGCGGCCCTGGGGGAGCTCTGGGCCCGCGCGGAGCGCGACCGCGTCGCCCCCACGATCGATGGCGACCACGGGTATGCGGCGTAGCGTGGGCGACTTCTGGAGCAGGTCGCGTTCCGAGCGGGGTGTGCCGTCGGCCGACGGTCGGCCTGGGTTGAGACGCGACGACACCTCGAACCCAGGACCTCTCGCACTCGACCGTGAAGGACCCTCCTACGTCTCGCTCGAGCTGGCTCTTACGTACAGCTGACTACCGCCCAGTTGCACCTCCGGAGGCTAGGATCGTCCGTGCCATGGAGGCAAGGCCGACCGCTCTTCGACTCGCCACCCTCGAGGACCAGAGCGCCATCGACGCCCTGATAAAGGCATCGACACGAGCGTTGTTCCCCGCCTTCTACGACGATCGCCAGACGGCCTGGAGCGCCCGGTACATCGCCCATGTCGACCCGATGCTGATCGAGGATCGGACCTACTTCGTGATCGAGGCAGACCGCGACATCGTGGCCTGCGGGGGCTGGAGCAGGCGGGACAAGCTTTTCAGCGGAGCGAGCGATCAGGAGGAGCGTTCGAGATTCCTCGACCCGACCTCTGAGCCCGCACGTATCCGCGCGATGTTCGTGCGCGGCGACTGGGCGCGGCGCGGTCTCGGGACCCGGATCCTGGAGGCTTGCGAGGCGGCGGCGCGCGCGGCTGGCTTCAGCAGCCTCGCCCTGATGGCAACGCTCCCAGGTTTTCCGCAGTATCAGCACTGCGGGTTCCGCGAGGTTGAACGGGCCGACATCACTCTGCCCGACGGTAACCACGTGCAAGGCATCGCGCAGTATTCGTTCGGGGTGAACTGCCACGCGCTGTAGTGCGTCGCGTCAGCGACGGGAGGACTCCATGCGCACTCGTGGACAACGGACGAATAGCGGCTCGAGTGTGCGGGATTAGGCCCTGGCTGCCAGGAATTGCAAGAGGGTGCGTTGATACGAATGTGCCCAAGATCCATCGCTGTTGAAGATCTCTAGTCCGAAGCCACCCCCGCCCGGAAACGCCTCAGGGGGCAAATCGATGTAGGTCTTGTCCGACGTCGGGGCCGCGGCGTAGAGCAGCGTCGGGATCTTGTCGTCCGGCATCGCCAGCACCATCAGCGCGACTCGAAGTGACCGGACCGCAGCCAGCCCGTCGATGTTGCCGGGGTCGCTGTGACTCGGCTGTGTGTCCGTCGTGTTGTAGAAGCTGAATGGCGAGAACGCGACAACTGCCCGCAGCGACTTGCCGACGCGCGCAGCCGCAGCGAACGACACCAATCCACCCATTCCGTCGCCCATCAACACCACCCGGCTCGCGCCGCGTGCCTTGATGGCGGCCACGGCAGCGAGGACATCGTCGTCGTATCGAGTGGAGTCGGCGCCAAGGCTCACCGCTGAATTCGACAGCCAGGTGCCTCGGTAGTCATATAAGAACATGCGAAAGCCGGCGGCGGCCAGCAAGCGAGCGCCCGCCACCCATTGGCACAGATCCTGATCGTGATTATTCGAGAGCACGACGCCAACGGAACCGCTCCCGAGCACAGCACCGTCAAGGCGGGTCCCGTCGAGGGCCTGAAAGTAGAAGACTTCCCCGGCGACCCCGGGCATGGAACAGCGACTCGCCAATGGGGGCAGCCTCATGGAGCTGGCCGGTGTCGGTGACGCGACTTCTGACGCGGTCGGGAGCGGGGACGACACGAGCGGAGGTTGTTGGCTCGCAACTGGCGTCGAGCAGGAGGAGAGCAATCCTGCGAAGACGATCGCGCGGACGCTTGTTCCAAACCACCGCCACCGGACCGGAGGTCGCGTGCACGAGTGGTACGGAACGCAGACCACGCTACGGGCTCCATCCGAAGTCGAACGCATCAACGTTCGGGATGAGGACCTGCGACGGACCGCCGTCGGCCGGGACGATCCTGATCGAGAATGTGGGCCAGTCCCTTTCTGACAAGCTCCGGTACACGATCGATTGGCCCTCAGCGGTCCAGGCCGGGCTGTCCCACCAGCCGAGGCCTCCACTGAGATACTCGCCTGTCAATGTGAACGGAAGCTGACTGCCATTGGGTGCCATCGTCGGTTCGGTTGCCTGCCCCGAGATCAATGTGAGTGGGCCGGCGGAGCCGTCGCTGGCGATGACGTCCAGGTGGTACTTGGAGACCGCCGGAGCGTTCGTGGCTTCGAGGCCCGCGACGGCGATCCGGCGCGAGTCGGCCGACCAGGCGAGTCCGAGCACGGCCTCCGGCCCGAGCGGCAGCGCGCGCGGCGTCCCGCCGAGAACCGAAACGATCTCGACGGCCGCTGCGGAGCTGATCGTGCTCGACCGAGTGAAGGCGACCTCGGTGCCATCGGGTGACCAGGCCGCCGCCCAGACCGAGCTTGCACGGGTCCCCTCGACGAGCTGCCGCGGCGCCGATCCGTCCGGTGCCACGAGCCACAGCCCCGGCGCCTCGTAGTCGCTCGGGCCACCGGTCACCAGGATCGACCGGCCGTCGGGAGACCAGGCCGTGATCGGCGAGAAGGCGATGAAGAAGGGCGGCAGCTGGAGCTGACGAACGACGTGTCCGTCAAGGCCGATCACGTAAAGGCCGTGGGCGACCTCGCGGCCAGCGTCGACGAGCACGGCCAGTTCGGTCGAGTCGGGTGACCACGAGATGTCCCGCGTGATGCTGACCTGATCGCTCGGGACGATCGACCCGACGTCCAGTGCCCCGATCTCAGACCCGCTGGTCGTGAGGATGGCTACGGTTTGCGGGGCGGCGAAGCCATCCGCGCCCCGAAGTCGGTCGTCGAGGATCGCGGCGAGGTGGCGGCCGTCCGGGGCAATGGCCACTCGCGTATAGCCATTGCGCTGCGCGTCGGCCCCGCCGGTAGCGAGGCGCCTCGGGTTGGTCCCGTCGCCTGTGGCAAGGTACACGTCGCCCCCGCGGACGAAGGCAAGTTGGCTACCTGGGGTCCGACGGGCCGAGGCACTGACGATCAGCAAGCCGACGACGAGCGCCGCCGTCGCCAGCAGAGCAACGCTCGCGACGACCGTCTGTCGCCTGACGACCCATGTCCACGCCCAACCCGTGCGGCGTCGCTCGGCCTCGATGGCCGCGGTCGCCATCGCGAGCGGGTCGATCGATCGGAGGTCGAGATCTGCCAGCCGCCGTAGCTGGCCGCCGAGGCGGGCCTCGAAGTCGCCATCAGTCATCGCTCGAGCTCCATTCGTAGCCGTGCCAGCAACCGCTCGAGTCTGGAGCGGGCGCCCGACGCGGAGATGCCGAGGGCACGGCCGACCTCGGACGAGTCCAAGCCCCCGACGAACCGCAAGGCGAGAAGAGCTCGGCTGTCCGCATCAAGGTTCCGGAGCGCGCGGTCGAGGTCGGCCAGGGCGGCACGACCGTCCGGATCGCCCCAGGAAGGAGGCCTCGGCGCGACCCGGATCTCGACGACCTGCCGGCGCCGGTCGCGGCGCACCTGCTGGCGGGCCTCGTTGGCCGCGATCGCGATGAGCCACGGCCGTAGCCGCTCCGGATCGCGCAGCGTGCCCAGGCGTCGCCAGGCAATCGGCCACGCGCTCTGGACGGCGTCCTGGGCCGCGTCGGCGTCTCGACAGATCAAGACACATACGCGGGCCATGTCGGCGTGGTGCTCGGTGACGATGGCCGCCAACGCAGCGATATCGCCGGCGGCAGCGCGCGCCACGGTTGGCCCGAGCTCAGCAGGAAAGCTCTCGGTGTGCGCCATGTAGTAGAGATGATCGGCGAGCCGCAACTGTCTCAGCGCACCGGATTTGGCTCGTCCGTGTGTGTATGGTCGAGGGACCCTTCGATGCGAGCGTGCGGGGGTAGCAGCGACTGGTCGGCGTTCCTTGTGGCGAACCCGCTCCCTTGGGCGTCTGGCCCGCGGCGGCGTTACGGATGTGCCTTGTGGGCGAAAGCCACCGCCGAGGAGCGGGCCGAAATCGCCCAGAACCTGCTCGCCTCGATCCGGGTGCGGGACAATCAGACGTCAGCGCTAAGCTCGCCCGCGACGAATACCTCGCGCTCGTGGCATCGGCAGAAGAGCGGGTTTTGATGGCGCGCCCCGAGGGAACCGAGCGCGCGGTACAACCCTACATGTCGAAGGCGCCGCGGAACTCATCCCACTCCTGTTTGCGGCCCGACTCAGCGTCTGCTGCCGTAGCCTGATCGCCCGAGGTCATGGACCAGCTGAGTGGAATCTTGCGCTAGACGGGTTCGGTTCTAGCCGCCCTGATCAACGGTGGGCCTCACCTCGAGAAGCCTCCCAGTTGTCGATCAGCCGTTGTCGGCCTCGCCGTGGCCGGGCATGGCATCTTCGGAATGTCGGCCGTCCTCAGCGACTGGCTGACGTGCCAATCCCAGGTGGCGGCGAACCTCGCGTCGATGCCGGACTGCCGAACGTGACTCCGACGCTCCCATGGACCCCCGCGTCAGCCTGTCGGCCACGTTCGGTAAGGACTGTTTGCCCGGCGCGGAGGACTGGCAACGACAGCAGCTCGCCCGAGCCTTATGTGACGAGCTCGTCCCTCGTCAAGCCCCCACTGACGAAGCCGAGGCGACTGGTTAAGCAGACGGAGGACATGCGGGCGCAGTTCGCCAAATCGGGGCGGCTCTGGACCAGAATGTCGAGCCTCAGGGCCTCCAGAGTGCCATGTACTCAGCGCCCGGGTCGCTTGTCAGGAGCCGTGGAGTGCCGCCGGTTGCGAGCAGTAGGTAGTTGCGTGCTTCCGACAAACCAGCCGGGCTCTCCCAGACGATCAGCTCCATGCCATCGGTCGACCAGGCCAGCGTCACCACGCCGCTGATACCGCTGTCAGTCGTGAGACGCCGAACTGTCCCCGTACGGCGTGTGACGACATAGATGTCGCCGGGTCCGTCCCGATCCGACCAGAACGCTAGTTGGGCACCGTCCGGAGACCAGGCCGGTGCGCCCTCGTTGGCCCGATCATCCGTCAAGTCCATGATCTTTCCGGTCTTGCCGACCAGATAGACGTCATCCTGGCTCCCTTGACCGGCGGCGGCGAACGCGATTTCAGCCGAGTCAGGTGACCAGACCAGCGGCCAGTCGAGGGTGAGTCGTCCCAATGGTGGGGTGATCTGGCGGGTGCCCTGGCCGGCAGCGTCGGTCACCCAGATGCTGCGATCTCGACTGCCAGCGGTGAACGCGATCAGCGTCCCGTCAGGCGACCACACGGCGTCGTTTGGCGCGGCCGACGGATCATGTGTCAGGTGTTTGGTCGCAGTGCCATCGATCGTGACGGTCAAAACTGCGGAGTCTGTGGCCTGCCCACCGTTTCCACGGACACGCACGAACGCGATCTGCGTCGAGTCGGATGACCAGGTCGGCAGTATGTCCGAGACTCCCGGCTCCGACGTAATGGCGCGATCGGCTGATCCATCCGGCGCGACGACGTGGATCGATGACGATCCGTCTTGGGCGAACCGTACGAACGCGAGGCGCGAGCCGTCAGGCGACCAGACGGGGACCCCGTCAGCAAACGTGGGGGTGGTGATCGGGATCAGGTGGCCGGTGCCCGTGACGACCGTGTACAGCGCCTGCCGATCGCTGAGAGCCTTCGCCATGACGACGTCGACGGCCTGGGCCTGGGACGGCGACGGCGGTGGCGGCACAGCACAGCCCGAGGCCGAGAGCAGGATGATCGCGACGATTGAAACCGCAACTCGCGAGGCGCCGAGATCCATCGGGTCGTCCTTTGCCCGCCTGTCGGAGGGACCCATGTTGCACCTCCGGCCCTGGCGATGTCCCTCAGGCTTCAAGCGAGCCGCCGGCAAGTCACTGTCGGGAGCCTTGTGGCGAACCTCGGGCGGGCGCTGGCCGCGCTGTCGTTGCTCGCTGCTGAGATCGGGCCGCTTTCGGAACGGGGTCACCACGACCTTTAGCTATGACTGGACCGACGAGGCGGTCAACCAGAACGGCAGCCCGAAAAATTCACCTATGACCGGTACGGCAACGCCACCCAGCTGCCTGACGCCTCCGGTGCGACCAGCACCTACAGCTACGACGAGGCCAACCGGCTCACCTCGATCACGCCGCCCACCGGCGGAGCCGTGACCTTCACCGTCGACCCGCTCGACCGGCATGCAACCCGAACCGCCAACGGGACGACCGACAACTACGGCTACCTCGGGCCGACCGAGACGGCCTGGCAGACGGGCAGTACGACGACCACCAACGCCCTCCTCGACAACGACGGCAGCCGGCTCGCGATCAAGACCGGCACCGGCTCCGTGGCCTGGCTGATCTTCGACCTGCACGGCTCGGCGGTCGCGCTGTGCACGGCCGGCACGACGACGCTTTCCGACGCGTACCGCTACGACGGCTACGGCGAGCGGATCACGGACAACGGCAGCTCGGTCAACCCGTGGCGGTACCGGGGCCTGCTAAACATCGGCTCGGACAACTTGACCTGGGCGCTGCTGGACATGGGCGCCCGCGACTACAGCCCGCAGCTCGGGACATTCACCCAGAGGGACTCGGCGCAGGGGAAAGCCGCCAACCCGCTAACGATGAACCGCTTCCTGTACGCCCTGGCCAACCCGGCGACGTTGGTCGATCCGGACGGGCATGCGGCGTTGGAAGATGAGACCTGCAACACGTGTGGGCGTGCTGTAATCGCCTCCGAGCACAACTTCACAATAGTGAGCCACGGCACAACGACGCGCCACCGGCGAGTGAATGGTCACGACGTCGTGACCATTACGCGAAGTTCGCATCCCCGCGATCCCAGTCATCCCTCCGCGATCTTTGTGAGGCCCGGCGGGCAGCTCACCTCTAACCTAGAGTGTTATCAGTACTACGCACTGGCGTGCTCAAGTGTTGTCATCGATTGGGGCGATTCGTACACCGGCCAACATGGTATCTCCGATGGTTGGTCGCCTGAGGAGTATTTGACTGGCTGGTCGACCGCGTCCGCACGGAAGACACTCTATCTGTACGCCGCGCAACTGCGCGGAGACTATGGCCCTACGGCGCGGGAGGTCGTGAGCGCGATCATTCAGGTCGGTAGTCTTACTTTCGGCCTGGGCGGCATAGGCGCGGCCGCCCGTGGCGCAACCGCACGCACCGCCTTCACATACGGCGACCTCGACCCAGGTACGCTTGGCGCCACTGACGCCTATACCGGTCAAATCACTGTGCAGAGGGGCCTCACAGGGCAAGCTTTGGAAGAAACCCTTCGGCATGAGTCTGTCCACGCGGCACTGACGTCGACTTCCTCCACGCTCGCGGCCGCTAGAAACTGGCTGTACAGAAATTCCTCCCTGTATCGGTACTCTGAAGAAGCACTTGCGGAGGCATACGGAACCGGAAGCCTGTCACGCGGTCTTGCCTTCCCGATCACCGCCGGGTATGTGTCGACTCTTCCCGTTGTAGCCGAGGCGGGCGGCCTTTCAGCGGCGGCGTATGCGAGCTCTCAGTGGCTGGGATATGGAAATTGAATATCTGGGAGTTCCTCCGAAAATCGCGCGTGCAACGCGGCGAAGCGGTCACGCGCGCTCGCTCTGAATCGATGAAGCAAGGGTTGGCGTGGGTGGAGCCGATTCGGGTGTGGCGAACGTTCTCAGACTGGGTTGTGTGGACGGCCGCAGACCGCATCGGTGGAAATGTTCAGTGGAGGGTAAACGTGAGGTCTGGCGAGGTCCGACGCGCATGGGGTCCACTGCCAAGGTGATCGCGGTTCACTGACCCCGCCGCGCAGGCGCGGCAGCAGAGAGGTAGGGCTGGGCCTACGTCAATTCCGTTCAGATATCGCGCTTCGCGCGCTTAACGCGCGACGCGCGAGGATGTCAGGGGGTCCTGGTGGAAAGCGCAGATCGCGGTCTGTCACCCCAGCTGGACTGGCGCGATAAGCGCGATAAGCGCGATATCGGTCACTTTTTCACTGCCGACCAGACCTCGCGCGGCCGCCCATCGGTGCTGATGGTTGTCTGGGCCGCGAGGCCGGATCGCTCCAGCGACGCCAGGGCAGCCTCGATTTCGGCCTTGCTCAAGTGGCGGCTGAACAGGTCATAGATCTCGGTCCTGTCGAGCGATCGGTCGACAAGGGCCGCGAGGATGGTGTCGGCGATTGGGTTGCCGCTCGCGTTGCCGAAGATCCAGCGGACTGATGCCTCGACGTGGAGCATGAGCGCCAGCGCGGCGTGAAGGTGCTCAGGGCGGAGTTCGTCCGACATGTCGATGAGCGCGTAGGCCACGGCAAGCCGCAATGTCTGCGCCTCGGCGCGGGCGAGCATGTAGCCAGCGAGACCGGGCCGCCCTCGCGACAGGCTCGGGTAGACCGCAGCCCATTCACGATCCGCCGTCACGCTCCAGCGAACGATCCGGCGGTCTCGGGCCCAGCTCAGGACGTCGCGGATCTCGCGCGCGAAAGGATTGAGAAGGTCATCGCTTACAGCGTCGCCGTGCGGGAGCAGGCGGGCCCGACGGACCGCAAGCCATAGGAACCGGTTACCGAAGCCGGACGCCATTTCCGTGCGGGTCAGGTACCTGACCAGCTCTTCCTTTGTGATATGGCAGTACAACGCGATGTGTGCACCTGTCGACCGCAGCGGGGAGGACCTCGTCAGAACCCCCATTTGGCCTGAGTCCCACGCCTGGCGCAGCGTCGCGGTCAGCGTGTTGCCCTCGCGGCCGGCGACCCTGAGTGTCCTGGCGAACTCCGACTCCCCGACGAGAAGGCGCTTATCCGAGATGCCAGGGTCAGGCGGGTTGGGGTCGCGGACTGCCGAGATCAGCCCTTCGCCGGTGCTCAGGCCCTCGACGACCCGGGTCGATGCGAAGACCGGATCAGCAAGCCCGACGATCCGGCGGACTATCGCCGCCGCGGTGCCCTTTCGGGCCTTCGCCGTTTCGCCGACGAAGGCAGCGAACAGGCGAGCCGGGTGCTCATCGCCACCAGCAATTGCGTGGACTGCTGGACCGGCGGCAGCGCCGATCGCGACCAGTAGGTGGCCGAGAATGGCGAGCGGATCTGCCTCGGTGAGCGGAGAGACCGCCCTGACGATGCGCCCGGCCAGGCCGTGAAAGGCGTGGTCGGCAACTGGCCCGGGCCAGCCGCTCCCAGCCTCTTGAGCGTTCTCCTGTGCCATATTCCCTCCTCACGGTTTGGGTGGAATCGCCGGACCCGAGCGTGACCAGGTGCGCAGCCGCAGAAGGGGGGCTCATATAGGCACAGAGCGATCTAGCCGGTGGATGCCGGAACCGCGCGTGCTCAGCGAGGCAGAGAAGGCAGACCTCGGGCTGCCGCGCAGCGGTACCTTCGAGATGGTTGTCGTCCCCGGTGAACGAATAGGGATGATGTACCGGGGCTTCAGCCTCGAGATGGTCGGTCGGCTATTCCGCGAGCGCCTCAACGAAGCGGGCTGGCCTGACGGACCTGTGTCTCCGCGCGGCTGGCCGGCTGACCCGCCCTACATCGAGATATTTGGGACGCGGTTCCTGTTTCCCCGGCTCGAGCTGTATGTCATGACCGTTCGGATCAAACAGTCGGCCGCGGCCCTCACATGGAGGTGGGACCCTGTTGGGGGCGAACGTGCACCTGACCTGAGCGGAGAACCGGAGTCCAAGAAGCTGCGAGAGAAGTTCAGGCTGGCGCGTCGGTTTATCGATGACGCGAGTCACCGCGGGCCACCGCTGGGGAATACTGACTTGACTGACGATCAGTTCCGCGAGCGACTGGCCATCTGCATCGAGGACTATCTCGAGTCGCACAAGCCGAAACCAAAACCGCCAACACGAAAGGTGATCGCGCCATGCACGGGGTATGGCGACGTGAAGGACTTTGACGATCGACTGGCCCGCGTCAACGTCAAATGGAAGGATGCGAAGGGCCTTCACTGGCTCGCTGAGTGGCGGGCGGTGCACGAGCGACCGGCAGAAACGCGCCCCCCTTCGACGTTCGGTTTCGGCGGCACGATGAAGCGATGCAACCGACAGCGCGTCCCGGAGGGCTCAAAGAAGCCGCCCATCCCGCGGATCTCCCGCTCGTAGCAGCCCTTGCTCGAATCGCGATCGAGCTCACCATGCGCGAGTCCACAACGAGGGGTCGAGCGTCCGGGTCAACCCCAACGCGCGCAAACTCCAACATTCCCGCGCTAATTCACGCCGACAGCGGTATTGAGACAGCGTCATTGTTGAGCTCAATCGCGCGCGCGAGCGTGAATGTCACCGACATCTGACATTCAAGTATTCGGCGGCGAACTGCTCATTTACATCTGTGAGACCGCGAAGCAAAATTGACCGCCTTGTGCCAGCGATAACAACATTCCAAGCTGCCGAACTGATCGGGCTGAACATTGAAACCGTGCGCAGGTATTGTCGAACTGGTTGCATCGTTGCCAGCAAGTTCGGGCGTTCGTACGTGATCAACGCGCAGTCCATCAAGAAGCTCATAGTCCACCGGCCGCGCCCGGGTCGACCCGCGAAGCGGCGTCGGCGGGCGGTCCCGTGAACCGCCGGCTCCCGCGGCGCTTCGAGGACCTCAAGGGCCTGCGCTCCCGGGGCCTGGTCAGGGAATCGACCGAAAAGCAGGGCGGGCACTCCGGCCCCGTCGCTCAGGAACGCGAGGAGCGAGCCTTCGCGGCTCGCTATGGCCTACACGAGCCCGATCGCTTCTACACCGACTTCAAGACCGGCTCGGACGCGCGCAAGCGACCTGAGTTCCTGCAGATGGTGGCCGATGCCAAGGCCGGCGAGTTCGATGTGCTGATGGTGTACGACACGTCGCGGCTCAGCCGAAACCTCGAGGATGCGATCCTCTACCAGCGTGAACTTCACGAGGCGGGCGTCGTTATCGCCTATCTGAGCGAGGGAAAGCTGAGTTCCACCGGCGACCTATCGGTTGTCGTCAACCACTGGTCGAACGCCGAATGGCTAGAGCGCCACAAAGAGAAGGTGGCCCAGGGCTACCGCATCCGTCGCTTCGAGCGGGGCAAGTACAGCGGCCGCCCGCCGCTGGGCTACGTGATGGAGTACGTCACCCAGTTCAACGCATCGAAGCGGTCGGACGAGCCCATCGAGACGGGCAAGCTCGTCCCCGACGATAGGCCCCAGCCGCGCATCGGCCGTGGCCAGTTGTACTCCCGGGCTGATCTGATCCGGCACATCGGCCGGCTGTACGCCTCCGGCCGATACGGCGCCCGCACGCTCGCTGCGCACCTGAACCGCGAGGGCTACCGCAACGTGGCCGGGCGTCCGTTCACCGGCTCAGCCATTCGTGTGATCGCCTCCAATCCGATCTACGCCGGCTGGCTCAGCTGGCACCGAAAGCCGGAAGAGAAGAAGGAGCGGCCTGACCGCGAGATTCTCAAAGGGACCCACGAGCCGTTGTGGAGCGATGCACTCTGGGAGCAGATCAGGGCTGTGTGCAGGCGCCAGCACACCGGGTCCCCCGGGGGTCGTGCACGCCACGTCTACCCGTTCCGGCGACTCCTGCTCTGCGACCGCTGCGGCGCAAGAATGTATGGCGAACCACACCGGGGTCGGGCGTACATGGCCTGCCCCACCCAGCGCGGCCGGCGGGGTTGCGAGCAGCATGCGGTCCGCAGCGACCGCCTGGAGTCACAGGTCGAGGCGTGGCTCTCACAACTCCGCGTCCCGGGGGACTGGCGCGCGGATATCGAACGCATGCAGCGGGCTTTGGTCGCGCCCGAACGACCTCGACCGATCGTCGACCGCGCGGCCATCGCCGGACAGCTGGAGCGGCTCCGGGAGCTGTTCGTGATGGGCGACATCGGCCGGGAGGAATACCTGGGCCGGAAGCGCGAGCTTGAGGCCAGCCTCGAGGTCGGCGCAGAGGCTCCTACCTACTCGGAGGCGATCCTTGTGCAGGCCGCGCGCCTACTCTCCGACCTCGGCCAGTTGTGGGCGAAGGCGACCGCCGAGGAGCGAGTTGAAATCGCCACGAACCTGTTTGAGTCGATCCGCGTGCGGGACAACTAGATCGTCCGCCCCAAGGTTGCCAAGGCCGAAACCTTGGTGCCCCTTT
>CAYXVP010000007.1:0-23705 GCA_964468305.1 uncultured Anaerolinea sp.
GCGCTCGCGAGCCGGCGAGCGCCCTCGACGATCGCCTCCGGGGCGGGCGCCACCGGGCCCGGGAGGACGGCCACCGGGGCCGGTCCCGGATGCGGCTTGCCGATCAGATCGGTGGGCAGCTCCACGTAGGCCGGCTGCCAACGTCCCGTCTTCGAGGCGCGGAGGGACTCGGCCACCGCTGCCGGAACTGCCTCGGGCGTGCGCGGCCTGCCCACGAACGCGGTCAGCCGCTCGAAGGAGTGGCCCTGGTCCGGTGTCTCATGCAGGACCCCCCTGCCCTGCCCGACGAGGGCCGCGTCGATCTGCCCCCCGAGGAGCACCACGGGTGACGAATCCGCCCACGCCTCGGCGATCGCGGCGAGCGTATTGAACGTGCCCGGCCCGGTCGTCGTGGTGACCATGCCGTGGCGGCCGCTGACCCGCGCGTAGCCGTCGGCCGCGAACGCCGCACCCTGCTCGTGCCGGGTCAGTACGTGCCGAATCGAAGGCCGCCCGGCGAGCGCGTCGTACAGCGGGAGCGTATGGATGCCCGGGATGCCGAAGATGTCGCGGACACCGGCCCGCTCGAGCACGTCCACGATCGCATCGGCCACGCGGCGCTCCGGCATCGGCGGCTCTACCTGGCGGTCCAGCCGCCGTCGATGACCTGGACGGACCCCGTGATCCCGGCGGCCGCGTCCGAGCACAGGAAGCGCACGTAACCCGCGACCTCGCTCGGCTCGAGGAGGCGGCCGAGCGGCATCGGCTCGAGCATCACCTTGCTGACCACGTCCTCGGGCGGCATGCCCAGCGTCGCCGCCTGGCCGGCGATCTGGTCCTCGACGAGTGGCGTGCGGACGTAGGCCGGGGCGACGAGGTTGACCGTGATGCCAGCTGCTGCAACCTCGATGGCGGTCGCGCGGGTCAGCCCGAGCAATCCGTGCTTCGCCGCGATGTAGGCGGACTTGTTGGCTGAGGCCACGAGCGAATGGACCGAGCCAACGTTCACGATCCTGCCCCAGCCGCGCTGGAGCATGCCGGGCAGGACGGCCTTGGTCAGATGGAACGGGCCGATGAGCATCACCCGGATGAGGTGCTCCCAGCGATCGTCCGGAAAGGCGACGAGGGGCGCGACGTGCTGGAGACCGGCGTTGTTGACGAGGATGTCGATCCGGCCGGCCTCATCGATGACGGAGGCGACGAGGTCGCGGCACGTACCGGCATCCGCGACGTCTGCGCTGCGGGCGAGCCCGAGCTGGAGGCTCGTTGCCACGTTCGCGGCCGCCCCCGCATCGATGTCCGCGACGACGATCGTCGCGCCCGCGCGCGATAGCGCCGCGGCGATGGCGGCCCCGATCCCGCTCCCGCCGCCGGTGACGAGGGCAACCCGCCCGGTGAGCGATCCCGTGCCGGACTGCGCCGCCTCGGACTCGATCACCAGGGCCGCATTATGTCGCCCGTCTGGGCAATCAGGAGCCCTTCTTGGGCACGAATCGCCAGCCGGGCAAGGGACCGGCGGCTGGCCTCGCCTATGTGCCGGACGCGGAGACGAGCTTCAGCTCATCCGTCGGGCCCTTGACCGCGACCTCACGAACTTCACCGAAGCCGTGGACGTAGTACTTGTGATCGAGGACGTCCGGCTCGAGCGGGGTCCACTCCTTGGTCAGGAGAGCGTTCTTGTACGTGCCGGCCGGCACCGTCACCGAGTCGGTCAGGCTGAGGACCTGGAAGTGGTCCTCCGCCGCGCCCTGCAGGTATTCCTGTGAGAACGCGTGCCCGACAACGGGACTGGCCTCCATGAAGATGCCCGGCACGGCCCCGTTGACCGCGCCTCTTCAGCGGAGCGGAAGCCCGAGGCGCGCACGATGGCCGGTGATCGATGAGAGCTCAATTAGGTGCAGATGAGAAAGGGTGCGGCGGCTACCCGGGAAGCGGACCGAGCCAGACGAGTCCGGCCGGAGTGGATCCCGGTAGCGGTTTGCCGGCGATCAGCGCGCTCTTCGTCCCGACCGCCACGGCGACGAAATTGGCACCATCCGCGCCGGAAAGCGAGCCAACGTCGTGCCATGCCACACCGTCGGTCGACGTCCATGCGTGACCACCGGCCGTGTCGTTGCCGACGATCACGAGCCCGCCCGTCGAGGCCGCGATGTCGACGAGCCGACGACCTTTGAATGCACCCGCATCGTCGACATGCGTCCACGTCATTCCATCGGGCGATGTCCAGACCGCCCCGTTCGGGCCGGTCGAGCCCACGGCCACGAAGCCGGGGCCGCCGGCGGCGACGCTCGTCAACAACGCAGCCGCGAACGACGGATCGTCATTGGCGCGGACCCACGTCCTCCCATCGGCGGAGGTCCACGCTGCCCCTGTACGGGTGGTGCCGGATTCGACACTGCCGACGGCCACGAAGATTTCTGCGCCCGAGGCGATGGCACCGAGCCGGACCGAATGCATCGCTGCGATGTCGGGACCGACCGTCCAGGTCCTGCCATCGGGGCTGGTCATGGCACGCCCATTCTCGACGTTCCCCCCGGCGAGGTCGACGATCTCGCCGCCCATCGCCACCTGGGTCTGGCCACGGGCAGCGACGCCGGTCGCGACGTAGTCGTCGGCCCCGCTCGGCTTGCTCGGACCCGACCATGTCTGCCCGTCCGGCGTGCTCCAGAGCAGATACCCGATGCACTCGCCCGAGCAGCGCTCGCCTGCCGCGAGCAGGCCAGCACCCGCCCGCGCGATCACCTTGATGTGCGCAGAGGCGAGATCGGCGTTGGATGCGTTCCATACGCTGCCGTCCGTGGTTTGCCAGATCCCACCTCCCTGGCGTGACCCGACATCCGGCCCGGCACCGACGACGACAAACCCCGTTCCGTAGGCAACGGCATCGGCCGGCGTCCCGCCGGCCATCGCCGCTGGCGATGACTGGGTCCAGCCGGCCGCGACGCCCGGAGCGCCCCCTGCGCCTCCTGACGAAGCTGGAATAGCGCTGCAGGCAGAAAGCAGCGCGGCAAGCGCGACGATCGAGGTTCGAACGGTCGAGCGGCTCATCTGATCCCTCCTCGCCACGAACTGGGCGACGAGGACAGGCTCGCGGATCGAGCGTTCCGCGACCGTTCCGCGGGAGGGTCGCGCGGCCTACGGTTGCGAGGTCGGCGTCGTTGGCGTCGATCCGACCTGGACGACGGCCAGCTTTCGCTGCGCCGCTTCGATCGCGGCCGGCCACAGGCCTCCCTGCCACATCTCGCTGATCCTGGCGGCCTCGCTCAGGTGGCGGCGGGCGCGCGAAACGTCGCCGACGCGCGCGAAGGCATTCGCCGCCGCGACGCGGAAGCTCATCGAGCACTGTTCGCACACGTCGTTCTCGGCGAGAACCGCCTCGCCCTCCTGAGCGACCGCCGCCGCCGCCTCTGCACCGTCGGCGGCCTCGACCATCGCCCCGTGGACCTTCACGCGGACGTGCGAAGCGAGGGGATCACCCTCGACCAGGCGCAGGGCGGTTTGGAGCAGCCTGCGTGCCTTCCAGCGCTGGCCCTTCGCCAGCGCGACCTCGGCAAGGCGGACCAGTGCGACCGACTGGCCGGATCTCGTCTTCGTTTCGCGGTGCCGCTCTGCGGCCCGCGTCAGGATGCCCTCCGCGTCGCCGACCTTGCCGTCGAGGAGCTTGGTCTCACCGAGGACGAGATCGGCAAGCGCAGCGGCACGGGCCGATCCGGCAGACTCGGCAGCGTCATGGAGCTCGAAGGCGAAACGCGCCATCTCTGCGATTCCGCCGGGCAGGTACAGGCAGAACTCGGTGAAGCACAGATTGGAGTCGAAGACGAAGGGCGCGAGATCGGGCGTCCGGCGGACGGTCTCGACGAGCTCGTCGCGCAGGAAGCTGCGCCATTTCCCCCGCGCATGCCCGATCTCGGCCAACAGGATGCTGGCCTCACCAACCTGGGCGCCAAGACCGGCATCGACCGCGAGGGCGCGAGCCTCGAGTGCGGTGCGCTCTGCCTCCTCGAGGTCGTTGCGCTTCCAGTGGATGAGCCCCCAGGCGAGGAGCGCTCGAGCACGCTCGGCGGCGGTGGGCGCCTCCCGGCCCTCGCGGGCCAGGACCTTCTCGTACACGGCGACCGACAACGGATCCGGACTTACCCCGAGCTCGTCGCGGAGGGCTTCCCGGAGTCGCTCGAACTGGCGCATCGCCGCCTGTCGGTTTCCGGCTTCTAGGTGACCGCGCATGAGCTCGCGGTGCGCCTCTTCATCGGTGGGATCGAGCTCGAGGATCCGAGCCCACTTGCGAGCGCCATGCAGGACGTTCAGATGGGTGTCGCGGAGCGCCTGTCGGCGGTCCTCGCTCCAGGGCTCTGCCGAATCGTCGGGCAGCAGGTCATCCGGATAGAGATCCGCCGCCTGGCGGAATGCCTCGGGGTCTCCGGACGAGGCTGCCTGCCGGCTTGCCTCCTTGAAGCGTTCGACGTCGCTCGTCACCTGTCCCAAAGGCCACAGGCCGATCGAACCGTCGTGGGTGGAGATGGCCTCTTCACCACCAAGGGCACGGCGCGCGAAGTGCACGGCCTTGCGCAGGTTCGCACCGCCGGCCTCGGGAGCGATGCCGGGCCATAGCGCCTCGATGACCCGTTCGCGCGTCAGCCGATTCCGCGGCGAAAGGGCGAGGAGCTTGACCAGCGACGCCGCCCGCCCCTGGCGCCAGGCGTCGGGTGGGACCTGCCGGCCATCGATCTCGGCACGGAACTCCCCGAGGAGTCGCAGGTCCAGGCGGGCGCTCATGTTTCGCTGATTATCGGTCCGTCGCGCGGCGACGGATCGACGAGGATCCGGTCGGGCCACTCACGGCACTTCCGCTACGATGAATGGCCTGCCGAGCGGGAGTAACTCAGCTGGCAGAGTGTCTGCTTCCCAAGCAGAATGTCGCGGGTTCGAATCCCGTCTCCCGCTCCACTCCCCCGCGCTCGTCTCGTCTCCGTCGAGGGCACCGGACAGCCGATTCGTCGCTGAGTTCGCGGACGCATTGGCCCTGGCTTGGCCTCGGCCGCGCGTCGCAGGAGTTCATCCAAGGAACGGTTCTGGAACGCCGTCTGTGGACGCTGGTCCCACCGGGGACTCGCAAAGCACGGAGGATCGTTCCATGCGGCTCTATCGGAAATCCCTGATCGTCGCTGTGTCGGCGATCGCCCTCGCCCTGGCGGCCGGTCCCGCCCAGGCGGCGGGGCTCCCCACCGGCGAACGGTTTCTCGGCAACGCGTCGCAGGGGCGCGGTGCGGTCATCGAGCCCGCGTATGACCTCAACACCGGCGAGCTCACATACATCCTGACGCCGACCGGCGCCCCGTTCCCGTCGAAGGCGAACGAGCACGCCGTCGCTCCGCTGTACATCGTGGTCTATCCGTCGACCTACCCCGGCTGGACGCTCAGCTGCCAGGGTGTGCCGGGCAACTGTCCCGACCACGACGGGCTGATCGCCGGCGCCGCAACCGCAATCGAGCCGGGGGTGTATGGCACCGATCCGGCGGCTGTCCCCGGTCATGATCACCTGATTGGGCTCGCCAGCACGGGCGGCGATTGGAATGTCGCCTGGCACGTCTGGGTGATCCTGTTCACGAATAGCCAGGCGGCCAACACCCACGTCACCACTCGCGGCCAGCTGGAGGCCGCGCTCGACAGCGGCGACGCGATCTCGATCGACAGCGGCATCGTCTTCAACTGCAGCGCTGTATCGGCCTCGGCGTACTGGCGCGGGACGCCGGTCCAGTAACTCGCCCAGGGAAGGGATGGAGGCTTCGGTTGCCCGTGCGGTCGCAGCCTCCTCACCCGCCCTCGGCTCGAGCGGGGGCGCCTGGGTCCGGCGCTCGTCTCCCAGGTACGCGGCGCTGAACCCCTCCGACTGAACGGCTGGACGAGTGTTGGCGCCGCTACGCTCGGCGCTCGTCGGCGACGCCGATGAGGAAACGCCAGGCGCCGGCGATGGCCCAGACGAGGGCGCCGATCGTCTCAAGGGCGATCCAGTACAGGCCGCCACCCTCGCCGCCGAAGAAGACGATCGAGACCGAGCCGAGGAAGCCGGCGGCCGCGATCGCGTAGCCGATGGCCATGCGTTGCCACGCGGCGCGCGGCAGCTCCCAGCCGACGGTTCGCAGGGCCTTGACGTTGTTGTACGTGTTCAGCGAAGCGAAGGTCACGGTGACCAGCCCGAACTCCCAGCCATCCAGGGCGGCTGGCTGCGGCACCAGCGCGGCGACGCCGATCACGACCGTGGCGGTCAGGACGATGAGGGTCGCCCGAGCATGCGCGCGATGGGTGAGGCTCTGCGCTGATGAAGTCTGCGTGGATCGAAAGTCCGACGACGATCAGGCCGATGAGCGTCGCGCTCGCGGCCGCGATGGTGAAGAAGAATTCCTTCCACGGTGCCGGGTCTAGCGGCTCGACCACGCGCGGAGTCTAGGTTGGTGTGCCGTGTGGGCGCGCCTTGGGCCCGCGAGGCACTCAAGCGATCGAAGCCGCAATCTCAATCAGGCCGTCGCCCAACCCGAGCCCGGAAGATCGCCCGTTGACGCCCCGCAACGCGGGCGTATCGTGACGTTCACGAATGGGCCAGGCCCAATGGCCCGAGGGAGGGAAGGCATGACTGCGGAGTCCATGCCCGGCGCCATGTCCGGCGCCGGGGCGATGCCCACGCGCGAGGGCGACTTCACGATCGAGGCCCACGGCATGGAGCCGATCCCCGAGTCGGCTCGCTATGGCTCGGTCAGTCGCGTCTTCACCGTCTGGTTCACGCCGAACCTGGTGCCCGCCGCGTTCTTCATCGGCACGCTGGTGACGCTCGACTTCCTCAAGCTCGGGTTCGTCACCTCGCTGCTCGCGATCGTCGTCGGCAACGTCGTCGGCTCGTACTTCGTGGCCCTGCTGAGCACGATGGGCCCGAAGCTCGGGCTCGCCCAGATGCCGGCCGCGAGGCTGCCCTTCGGCAAGTCGATCGTCGTCCCCGGGCTGCTGAACTGGCTCAGCACCATCGGCTGGGACGGGGTCAACAGCGTCTTCGGGGCCATCGCCATCACGATCCTGGTCCCGGCGCTGCCCTTCTGGGTCGCCCTGCTGATCATCATCGCCGTCCAGGCCCTGCTCGGCATCGTCGGCTACGAGGCGATCCACACCTTCGAGAAATGGATGGCGATCGTCCTCGGCGTGATGTTCGTCGTGCTCACGATCTCGATCCTGGGCCAGGCGGACACGAGCCTGACCGACGGCTTCAGCGGCGCCGACCAGATCGGCGCGTTCATCGGCTACGTCGCGATCGTCGCGAGCTTCGTCCTCGCCTGGTCGCTGTACGCCTCCGATTACTCCCGCTACCTGCCAGCGAACGCCGATACCCGCAAGGTGTTCTGGTACACGCTCGGCGGCATGGCCATCGCCTCGGGCTGGCTCGAGATCCTGGGGCTGCTCGTCGCCGGCAAGGCCGGCGGTGGCGAGTCCAGCGATACGATCAACACGCTGCTCGGCGGGAATGGCAATCTCGTCGCGATGCTGGCGATGGTCGCCATCGCGATCGGCACGGTCGCGGTCAACGCGATGAACGACTACACCGGCTCGCTGTCGCTCCAGGCCGCCGGCCTTCGCATCCCGCGGGTGTACTCCGCCGCTGCAGTGGCCGTCCTCGGCTTCCTGTTTACGCTGTACCTGCAGTACGGCGGCGACTTCGCCGGCAACTTCATCAACTTCCTGCTGTTCATCAGCTACTGGATCACGCCGTTCGTCGGGGTCGTCCTCGCCGACTGGTGGCTCCGCGGCCGAAAGGCCGACCCGTGGTCGATCGTCGACTTCTCGAAACTGCCCAGCGGGACGGTCGCGCTGGCCGCCTTGGTCGTCGGCTTCCTTGTCGGCATTCCCTTCCAGGCGTCGGTCCTCGGCTACAACCTGTCCGCTAACGGCGGGATCCTGTCGGTCTTCAACTACGTGACGGCCAACTACCTCCACGGCGCCGACCTCGCGTACTACGTCGGGGGTGGGGTGGCGTTCCTCATCTACTGGTACGGCGCGAGGTCAACGGTCAAGGCCTGATCTTGCCGCCGAGATCTCTCTCGGAATAGGTCGCCGAGGCCCCGGTCCCCCGCCGGGGCCTCGTCTTGTTTTCACATGTCCCTGACCGGAACCTCGTGTCGCCCGACGCTGCGGTTCGCCGCGGTTTCGCCGCAGACGTCCCGTTTTCGGAACATCCGTCACCTTTCGAGGCGGTCGAGCGGAAACCAGGTTCGTATCCCGAACAAATGCGAGGAAACCGCAGCCACCGCTGGAAACGGGGTGTCTCGTGCTTGCGCTCCGCACGAGCGTGGCGCCGGCAGCTCCGGGGCTAGAGCCGCGGGGGCAGCTCCGGGGCTAGAGCCGCGGGGGCAGCTCCGGGGCTCGGTGGACGAGCGGCTCGAGCGGCAGCGTCTCGACATGCGCCGCGATCTCCGCGGCCGTCGCGATCCACAGGCCTTCGATCTCCTGGGCGCGGCGAATCAGGCGGGCGAGGCCGGCGGCCCGCGACGCGCGCCCGCTCACGAATGGGTGGTTCGTGAGCATGAACAGGCCGCGCTCGTCGACCAGCGCCTCGAGCTCGAGGGTCCAGCGGGCAATTACGTCGGCAGGACTCGCAATGACGCCGGAGCCGGTGATGCCCGGCAGGTAGTTGTACGGCTCCCAGTCGTCCAGGCTCCAGTGGGCCGGCAGCTCGACGATGGAGGCGGCGCCTGGCTCCGCCGAGACCGCGAGCCGATAGGGGTGGTCGGCGTCCATGAGCCCCGTGTCGTAGCGGAAGCCGTGCTTCACCAGCAGCCCGGGCGTGGCGAAGGAGAGCTCCCAGTTGGGGCCGCGGTAGCCGATCGGGCGGACGCCGGCGACCGCATCCAGCGCCTCGAGGCCGCGAAGGAGCCGCCGCTCCTCCGTCGCGACATCCGGCGCGGAGCGCGCCCCCTCGTGCAGGTAACCGTGGTGGGCGATCTCGTGGCCGGCGTCTCGGATAGAGCGGACCGCGTCGGGCCAGTGCTCGGCGGTGTACCCGGGGATGAAGAACGTCGCCGGGACGCCTGCCGCGTCGAGCAGCCGTAGGAGTCGCGGCACCGCCGTCCGGGGGCCGTACGCCTGGTGGCTCATCACGTCGAGCCAGGCCGCGGCCTCCGGATGGTCGAAGAGGATCGGGCTCTCGGCGTCGAGGTCGAAGGTGAAGCACGCAGCCGCACGGAAACCGGCCGGCCATTCGAACCCAGCCGGCACAACCCTCCGCCACGGCTCGCGCCCCGAGCGCTCCCGAGCGCCGCTGCGATCGTGGGCCGCATCGACACCCATTGTGGAAATGATGTCGCGAACCGCACGACATCGCGCCAGCAGTCTTAACAGCGCCCCGCTAGGGTCGGGCCGTGACGGCTAGCGGCGCTTCGGGGCAGCCCCGCCGCCTGGTCCGCCGCGTCCTCGCGTGCCTGGGGGTGGCGTCGTTGCTCGCCGCCTGCACGACGGACACCCCGCCGCCCTCTCCCGCTGTGTCGGGCCTGCCCGCGCCGTCCCCGGCGCGAAGTGCGGCCGCCCCGCCCTTCGGCAACGCGACGTTGCTCGAGCTCGCGCGGGAGCGGATCAAGCACGTCGTCATCATCATGCAGGAGAACCGCTCGTTCGATTCCTACTTCGGGACATATCCCGGCGCGGACGGCATCCCGATGCGCTACGGCGAGCCGGCGGTGTGCGTCCCCGACCCGCGCACCAAGGGCTGCATCGCGCCGTTCCACGATCCGAACCCGGTCAACGTGGGCGGCCCGCACCACGCAGCGTCCGCGGTCGCCGACATCGACAAGGGAAGGATGGACGGTTTCATCCGAACGGCGCAGCGGGGAAGGAAGGGCTGCCCGACGCTGCTGGACCCGGCCTGCAGTCAGGGTGGTGAGGACGTCATGGGCTACCACGATCGGAGTGATATCCCGAACTACTGGGCGTACGCCGACCAGTTCGTCCTCGAGGACCACATGTTCGAGCCGAACGCGTCGTGGAGCCTGCCCGAGCACCTGTTCCTCGTGTCGGAGTGGTCCGCCCGGTGCTCCGTCCGGGACGATCCGATGAGCTGCGTCAACAGCCTCGACAGTCCGCAGTCGCCACCGAGCTCCGGCTTCGGAGGGTCCACGAAGGATCCCAACTACGCCTGGACCGACATCACCTCGCTCCTGTACCGGGGCGGCGTCAGCTGGTCGTGGTATGTCTTCCCTGGAAGAGAGCCCGACTGCGAGGACGGCGCGGCGACGTGTGCCCCGGTCTACCAGTCGTTCGCGACGCCGGGCATCTGGAATCCGCTGCCGTGGTTCACGACCGTCCGCCAGGACGGCCAGCTCGGCAACGTCCGGTCGGTCGGCGACTTCTTCGCCGACGCGAGGGGCGGCAATCTACCGAACGTGGCCTGGGTGATCCCGAGCCACAACGTCTCCGAGCACCCACCGGCGTCGATCGCGACGGGGCAGGCCTACGTCACGGCGGTCATGAACAGCCTCATGTCGGGCCCCGAGTGGGACTCGACCGCGGTCTTCCTGGCCTGGGACGACTGGGGCGGTTTCTATGACCACGTCGTCCCGCCGAGCGTCGACGAGAACGGCTACGGCCTGCGCGTTCCGGGCCTCGTCATCAGCCCGTGGGCCCGCCACGGCTGGATCGACCACCAGGTGTTGAGCTTCGACGCCTACACGAAGCTCATCGAGGACCTCTTCCTGGACGGCGCGCGACTCGACCCGAGGACCGACGGCCGGCCGGACCCTCGACCCAACGTCCGCGAGAACGCACCGCAGCTCGGCGACCTGCTGGCCAGCTTCGACTTCACCCAGCCACCGCGTTCGCCGCTGATCCTGCCGACGGACTGGAAACCTGCGGTCGAGCTCACCCCGAGCGCCACGCCCTAGCGCTCGACGTCGACGGCGGTCGGAACGAAGTGCGACCATGGCGGGGTGAAGGGCGATCGCGTCGAGGCCGTCGTCGATACGGGCCAGGGTGTCCAGACGTACGAGATCGTGGCGACGCGCGCGGGCCGGCGCATCGAGGTCACGACCGCGCGCGGCGTGGTCGAGGTCACCGAGGTGACGCGCGGCGGCACGCCGGTTCGAACGGGTCGGTTCATGGCCAACCGGCTCATCGCCCTCGTCGAGCATCCCGCACAGGAGCGGGATGATTCGCGCGTCGAGGTGACGACGCGGCGGCGGATCGCGGGCGGCCAGTCCTCGCGCTGACGCGGGGGCGCCGTTGCGCGCGAGGGCGCGGCGCCTCCCCAGAGTCGTGACAAACAACCCGGCACGGGCCCTGCCTACGATTCGGGTCGTGCAGCTGGTCCCCCCATGCAGCTGATCGATGGCCGGCCCGTCTACGCGGCGACGGACCTGGTCGGCTTCCTCGCGTGCACCCATCGGCTCGCGTTGGAGCGCGCGGCACTCGCGGGCCTGGTCGAGCGGCCGATCCGGGACGACCCGGAGATCGAGCTCATCGCGAAGCGCGGCCTCGCCCACGAGCGGCGCTACCTCGACGACCTGCGGTCGAGTGGCCGGACGGTCGTGGCGATCGCGCGCGACGGCTCGGGGACGAGCGCCGGCAACGAGCTGCGCGGCGCCGCCGCCGAGACCGAAGCGGCGATGCGCGCTGGCGCCGACGTCATCTACCAGGCGACGTTCTTCGACGGCCGCTGGCGCGGCCACGCCGACTTCCTCCTGCGCGTCAACGCGGCGAGCGCGCTCGGCCCATGGTCGTACGAGGTTGCGGACACCAAGCTCGCGCGTCGAGCGAAGGCCGGGGCGATCCTGCAGGTCTGCTCCTACGTCGAGCAGGTCGCCCGAGTCCAGGACCACACGCCGGAGTGGCTCCACCTCGTGCTCGGCGGGAGCGCCCGTGAGCAGGTCTCGTATCGGGTCGCCGAATTCATGGCCTACTACCGCCGGGTCAAGGCCGAGTTCGAGGCGACGGTCGACTCGGGCGATCCGGTGTATCCGGTCACGGCGACGTATCCCGACCCGGTCGAGCACTGCGACGTCTGCCGTTGGAACATCCACTGCAAGCAGCAGCGCCGCGTGGACGACGATCTCTCCCTCGTGGCCGGAATCACCGCCGGGCAGCGGCGGGCGCTGAAGGACCGCTCCGTCAAGCGGCGGCGCGAGCTCGCCGTGCTGCCGCTCCCGATGGCGCCACGGCTGGAAGGGGTAAGCGGCGCGGCGCTGGAGCGCGTCCGAGACCAGGCCCGGATCCAGGTCGAGGGCGAGGACCAGGGCCGGCCGATATGGGAGCCGCTCCCGCCGGAACGGGACGACGACGGGGCGCTCGTGCCCGATCGCGGCCTGCTCGTCCTGCCCCAGCCGACGCCGCACGACCTCTTCTTCGACATCGAGGGCGACCCCTTCGCGCTCGACGACGGGGTGGAATACCTGTTCGGTGTCCTCGAGCCGGCCCTGACAGATCCCGGTCGCCCGGGCGAGCCGCGGTACCACGAGATCTGGAGCCGAGAGCCGGACGGCCGCGTGACCCGCGAGGCCGAGAGGCTGGCTTTCGAGCAGCTGGTCGACCTCTTGATCGATCGGCTCGACGCGCACCCGGCCATGCACGTCTACCACTACGCGGCGTACGAGAAGACCGCGCTCGGCCGGCTCGCTCAGCGGCACGCGACCCGCGAGGCCGAGGTCGATCGACTGCTGCGGGCACGGGTGCTGGTGGACCTCTTCCGGGTCGTCCGGCAGGGCATCCGGGCGAGCGTCGAGAGCTATTCGATCAAGAGGCTCGAGCCGCTCTACGGCCTGGAGCGCGAGGTCGAGCTGCGCAGCGCCGGCTCGAGCATCGTCGCGTTCGAGGCATGGCTCGAAGGCGGGACCACGGAGAACGGCGAGGTCGGCGACGAGATCCTGCGGACCATCGCCGGGTACAACCGCGACGACGTCGTGAGCAACCTGCGGCTGCGCGAGTGGCTGGAGGCTCGCCGGCTGGATCTCGCCCGGCAGATCGGGCCGTGGCTGCCACGTCCGGGCGAACAGCCAGAGGCGGCCGAGGCCAGACCGCCCACTGAGCGAGAGCAGCGGGTCGCCGCCCTGGTCGCGGCCCTCACCGACGGGGTTCCCGCCGAGCGGCAGGATCGCACGGATCCACAGCAAGCCAGCTGGCTGCTGGCGCAGCTCCTCGACTGGCACCGGCGCGAGGACAAGTCGTTCTGGTGGCGCTTCTACGACCTCTCCGGCATGACGGACGAGGAGCTCGTCGACCAGCGCGAGCCGCTCGGCCGGGTCGAATTCGTCGAGGACCTCGGGACGATCAACAGCCAGGGCACGCGCCGGCAGCGCTTCCGGTTCCCCCTCCAGGACCACGGGCTCAAGGTGGGACGCGACGTGGTCAATCCGGAGACCGTCCCGGACGAGAACGCCAAGGCCTGCGGCTCGGTCGAGTCACTCGACGAGATCGGGCTCACAGTCACCCTTCGACGCACGAAGGCCCAGCTCGAGCGAGGCGTTCCGAAGGCACTGATCCCGTTCGAGCTCTTCCGCACGGACGAGATCCGCGACTCCCTGCGACGAACGGCCGCGTGGGTGCTCGCCAACGGCATCGACACGCGCGGCCACGCTCGCTCCGCCCGCGACCTGCTGCTCCGCCGGCCGCCGCGGTACGGCGACGGCAAGGCCGGCGAGCCACTCCGGAGCAGCGGCGAGACGGCGCTCGAGGCGGCGGTTCGCCTCGGCCTGGCACTGGACGGCGGCTGTCTCGCCATCCAGGGTCCACCCGGCAGCGGCAAGACGTACACCGCGTCCCAGATGGTCGTTGCGCTCGTCCGCGCCGGGCGACGCGTCGGCGTGACCGCCAACAGCCACAAGGTGATCGGCCACGCGCTCGACGAGATCCACGAAGCGGGGCGGAAGGCCGGCCTGGCGCTGCGGATCGGCCAGCGGCCGGCCCGCGAGGAGCCGTGCACCTGCCCGCTCGCCCGCGAGCTCGGATCCAACGAGGAGGCCGAAGCTGCGCTCCGCGGAGGCGAGCTGGACGTCGTCGGCGGGACGGCGTGGCTATGGTCTCGCGATGAGTTGGAGGGCACGGTCGACGTCCTCTTCGTGGACGAGGCCGGCCAGTTCGCGCTCGCGAATGCCGTCGCCGTCGCGCCCGCGGGCCGTTCGCTGGTCCTGCTCGGCGACCCCCGCCAGCTGGAGCAGCCGCTCCAGGGCAGCCACCCACCGGGCACAGAGCGCAGCGCGATCGGGCATGTCCTCGGCGACGATGCCGTCATGCCGGCGGAGCTCGGCCTCTTCCTGACGGACACCTGGCGGCTCCACCCCGACGTCTGCGCCTTCACGTCCGAGGTGTTCTACCTGGACCGGCTGAAGGCGGAGCCGTCGCTGGCCCGGCAGGCACTCGCCGGGGTGCCGCCGGCGGACGGCACGGGCATCCGCTGGCTCCCGGTGGAGCACGACGGCGACGCCACCGAATCGTTCCACGAAGCCGCCGTCATCGCCGGCCTCGTGCATGGGCTGTTGCAGGCCGAGGCGCGCTGGACCGATCGGTTCGGTGCGTCGTACGCGATCGGCCTCGACGACATCGTGATCGTGGCGCCGTACAACGCGCACGTCGAGCGGATCGCGCGGGCGCTCGGGGAGGCTGGGCACCCGGGCGCGAGAGTCGGCACAGTCGACAAGTTCCAGGGCCAGGAGGCCCCCATCTCGATCTACGCGATGGGCACTTCCAGCCCGGAGCTCGCACCGCGGGGCATGGAGTTCCTGTACTCGATGAACCGGCTCAACGTGGCGACCTCACGCGCCCGCTGCGCGGCGATCGTGGTCGCGTCGCCGGCGCTCGTTCGCGTCGCCTGCCAGAGCCCACGCCAGATGCAGCTGGCGAATGCGCTGTGCCGGCTCGTCGAGATGGCGAACGACACCACTGGCAGGGGAATCGCGCCTCCGGGCGACCCTGGAGGCGCGACGGGTGAGGCAGTGTCGGCGCCGGACGACCCCGCCCTCGCCGGCGTGCAGCTCAGCTGGCTCGGCGGATCTTCCTGACCGGAAGGCCGACCGGCCAGCCCAGCTCGCTCACGTCGATTCGAACCTCCGGGAAGAGGCGGCGCCGAACCATCCGAGCCGCGGTGGGTCGCTCACCGAGACGACGCACGGCCGGCCCCATGGGCTCGGCGGGCGCGAGCCGGACTGCCTCGCGCACGGCCGAGCGGAGGAGATTGGCCATCTCCGCTCAGGCCGGCTCTCGCCGCATGATGTTCACGGCCCAGATCACGATCGCCTCGAGGATCGTCCAGCCGACGAGCGCGGCGATGGCCGCGATGTCGAGGATCGAGCCTGAGGCGCGCAACGCATCGACATTGAAGATGCCGACGAACGGGGCCACGAACGGTTGGCTCATGTTGAGGATGAACGACACGATGCCGTTGCCCTCACGCGCGTCGAGCAGCAGCAGCAGGATCCGCAGCACGATCAGCGTCTGGATGATCCCGAAGATCAGGGTCACGACACGCCGCGCAAATTCGCCGCCGCTGGGCATCACCACGGTCTTTTCGACCACTTCGCCCGTCGCAGCCGGTGCGACATAGCCGGAGTCAACACGACGGGTCACCACTCGTCGTTCGTAGGTCATGGTGGGTCCCTCCTTGTGGAGGGCCACAGCGTGGCCCAGGACCGATACACAGCGAGTAGCAACGCTCCGCCGACCGTTGCAGCGGACGTGCAGTCGGCCCCGGTGAGCATGAGGGCCACGTCGCTTGCTCGGGCGCAGGCTGCCGAGGGCCAGCGCCTGTAGACCACGCTGCGATGGGCCCGCAATGGTCGACGGCCGACCCTGCACCGCGCCTGCAATGGTCGCTGCGCACACTGACGGCGGCTCGCTCGGCGTCGTCTCCCAGGAGGGCGACGAGTCCGCCTCGCGGGACCTCGGAGAGCGTGCGACGGGCGGCCCGGACAGCCGGGCCGCCCAGTTTGTCGGGGTGAGGACCGCGGACCGCGTCGAAGACATGTCGGGGCGAGCCGGTCATCATTTCGGCGTGGCGCAGCCCCTCGTCGATCGCGCCGACAGCGCGACACGGCCGCTCCAGCTCCCGCCGCCGCAGCCGGCCATCGTCGCGGCCACGGACCTCGGCGGCGTCGGGGTGCTCAAGCACGGCAACCTGTTCCTGCTCACCGACCCGTTCGGTGACATCCATCCCGACTCTCGGGGACTGGGTCTGTACGACCTCGACACGCGGGTCCTCTCCTGCGCCGTCCTGCGCATCAACGGCGTGCGACCGACGCTGCTCCGCGCCCAGTCCGCCGCGAACCACATCAGCACGATCCAGCTGACGAACCCGGAGCTGCGCCGCGATCCCGCCATCAAGCAGGACAGGCAGGGCGCCCTCGCGCTCCGCTCGATCTCGGTCACGCGCCGCCGCTGGATCGCCGGCGGCCTCGCCGAGCGGATCGAGGTGACCAACTACAGCGCGACTGCCCAGCACATCGAGCTCGACCTGCAGCTAGACGTCGACGACGCCGACATCTTCGAGGTGCGTGGCCGGATCCGAGATCGCCGCGGCACCTTCCGATCGACCGAGGCGACGCCGGAGTCGCTGGTCTTCGCCTACGAAGGCCTCGATGGCCTGCTTCGTCGGACGCTCCTCTCATTCAGCCCTGCCGAGGTCTCGCCGGTCGACCCGGATGACGTCGCCGGCGGCGAGGGTTCGGTGCGGCTGCACTGGCAGATGGAGATCGACCCCGGCGCGCGAGCCGGGATCAGCTGGGAGGTCGCCACCGACCTGCGTCCGATCCCGGGGGCGGCGAAGGCCGCGGAGGAGACACCGAGTCGCCTCGCCCAATCCGTCGCCGGCGGGATCGGCGAGACCGACGGCGCGAGCCGGCCGCGGATCGCCGAGCCAAGCGTCGCCGAGGAGGAATACGGCAACTGGCACGAGCGCTGCGCGCGCATTCGCTCGGATGGCGAGCTCCTCGACCTTGCGATCCGGCGGAGCATTGCCGACCTGCGCCTGCTGCGAAACGACGGGCCGATGCGCGGCGAGCACTACGTCGCGGCCGGCGTGCCCTGGTTCACGACCCTGTTCGGGCGCGACAGCATCATCACCTCACTCGAGATCCTGCCGTTCATGCCCGATGTCGCGCGGGAGACGCTCCGGGTCCTCGCCGACTGGCAGGCGACCGAGGACGATCCCGACCGCGACATGGAGCCGGGCAAGATGCTGCACGAGCTGCGCGTGGGCGAGCTGGCCCGGACCGGCGAGCTGCCCCACCGGCCGTACTACGGCAGCATCGACGCCACGCCGCTGTGGTTGGTGCTCCTCGACGAGACGTACCGCTGGACCGGCGACCTCGAGCTCGTCCGCTCGCTGTGGCCCAACGCGCTGGCCGCGCTGGAGTGGATCGACAAGTGGGGCGACCGTGATGGCGACGGCTTCGTCGAGTACAAGCGGCGCACCCCCGCAGGGCTGCTGAACCAGGGCTGGAAGGACTCCGGTGACGCGATCCGCCACCGCGATGGCCGGCTGGCGAGCGCGCCGATCGCCCTTGTCGAGATCCAGGGCTACGTCTACGACGCCAAGCGGCGCCTGGCCGACCTGGCCGAGCGCCTCGGGGAGTCGGAGCTGTCGGCCAAGCTGGCGCGCGAGGCGAAGCAGCTGCAGCGCCGTTTCGAAAAGGCGTTCTGGATGGAGGACGTCGGCTTCTATGCGATTGCCCTCGACGCGGACAAGAAGCAGGTCGGAACCATCGGCTCGAACCCGGGCCACTGCCTGTGGAGCGGCATCGTGTCGCCGGAGCGCGTCAACAAGGTGGTCGACCGGCTGCTCGACCCGTCCATGGATTCCGGGTGGGGCATCCGGACCTACGCGTCCGGCCAGCCCGGCTACAACCCCGTCGGCTATCACACCGGAACCGTCTGGCCGCACGACAACGCCCTGATCGCCGCCGGCATGAAGCGCGCCGGCCGGCACGACGCCGCGGATCGCGTCGCGTCCCGCATCTTCGAGGCCGCGCAGCACTCGCCGGACTTCCGCCTGCCGGAGCTGTTCTGCGGCTTCGATCGGGGCCTCGCGGACGTACCGGTCCCCTACCCGGTGGCGTGCTCCCCGCAGGCCTGGTCAGCGGCCACCGCCCTGTCCCTGCTCCAGACGATGCTGGGTATGCACGCCGACGCCGCCCGCGAGCTGCTCGAGCTCGACCGGCCGCACCTGCCTTCGTGGCTGGGCAAGGTCACCGTCCACGAGCTGCGCGTCGGCGAGCGCAGCGTCGATCTCCTGTTCCACCGCTGGCGCGGCACGACGACGAGCGCCGAGGTCCTGCGCAGGGACGGCCCTCTCGAGCTCGTGATTCGGGTCTAGCCACGCGGGTGACGCCTGCGGCGAGAGGACGTCCAGTCGAACACCGCTCTTGCAGGCGATTGCAACGGGACGCACCGGGCGCGTTGTTCTCGACGGCTTCCGTCCCGGTCAGAGTGGGCCGCAGTCCCCAACGGGGCCGTGCTACCAACGAACGGACGGAGGTTCCTCTATGAGCATCGTCGCCTGGATCGTGCTCGGCGCGCTCAGCGGCTATCTGGCCGGCTTCCTCGTCCGTGGCGACGAGGGCCTCGGCGTCATCGGCCACATCGTGCTGGGCATCGTCGGCGCACTCGTCGGCGGATTCCTCGCCGGAGCGCTGTTCGGCACCAACCCGATCGATGGCCGGCTGGACGTCAACTCGGTCGTCACCGCGACGATCGGCGCGGTGATCGCAGTGGTAGCCTGGAATGCCCTCACCGGGCGAACGCGGACCGGTCGCGGCATGGTCTGACGCCCGAGGTGGCCTGCGGACCAGGGCCGGGGCGCCGAGGCACCGCGAACGCCAACGTGTTACGCCGATGCAAGGAGCCCGGCGGTCCGTCCTTGCGTTACCGTGACGGCCCCACCACCACGATCCGCTGGACGCGGCGATCCCTCGTCGCCACGTTCACTCCCTTGGGAACCCGGTCTGCCCGGCCGGACTCCCGCCCTCCTCCGACCGTCCGGCCCCCCGGACGGTCGCGCCCTCTGAATCCCGGACCGAGGTTCTCGACGCGGAGGGAGGTCGACGCGGACCCGCCGTCCTACGAGTCCGGCGGTCGCCGCCGGCAAGCCCAGCGAGAGGTCAGGAGCCGTCGCGCCGCCTGGCGCCGGCGGCCTTCTTGCGCGAACCGCTGCTCCATGTGCGCGTGAAGATGCTGATCGACCTCAATGGGCGCTTGGCTGAGGGCTGGGCCGCGGGTCGTGGAGGTGCAGCTGCGGCCGGGGCGGCCTCCGGCTCCGGCGTGCCCGGTCCGGGTCCGACGGCAACGGGGGCGCGAGATGGCTCTGGATGGGTGGCTTCCGTCGCAGCCTCGGGCGATGGCTCGGCCTCGGTTTCGTCGACAGCGGCGATGCTCTCCGGTCCCGCCTCGGGCTCGCCGGCAAGGCCCGCGGTTTCCAGTGGCATCTCGACCGCCTCGGCTGCGGCGACGGGTTCGGGCGCTTCCGCGAGGACCATCTCGACCATGGCGGCCTCGAAGGCGACCGCAGCCGCCGTCTCGGTTTCGTCTGGCTCAGCGATCGCTTCGACCGGTTCCCCGGTGGCTTCGACCGGCTGGGGCAGCTCCAGCTCGGCGAAGGCGTCGACCGCCTCATGGACCTCTGGCTCGGCGATCGCCTCGAACGCGGCTGGCACTGCCGGTTCGGCGATGGCTTCGACCGGTTCGGCGATGGCTTCGACCGGTTCCGCTACGTCTGGCTCGGCGATCGCCTCGACCGCGGCAGGCTTTTCCGGCTCGGCAGCGGCTTCGACCGGTTCCGTGGCGGCTTCGACGGCTTCCGCAGTGGCGTCGACCGGCTGGGGCAGTTCCAGCTCGGCGAAGGCTTCGACTGCTTCCGGAGCCTCTGGCTCGGCAGCGGCCTCGACGGGCACGGGCTCCTCCGGCTCGGCGATCGCCTCGACCGCCGCGGGCTGTTCCGGTTCGGCGATGGCTTCGACTTGCTCCACGATGGCTTCGACCGGCTCGGCTACCTCTGGCTCGACGAAGGCTTCGACCGGCTGGGGTATTTCCAGCTCCGCGAAGGCTTCGGGCATTACGGCTGTCGGCTCCGCGGGCGCTGGCTCCCCACCCTCGGCAACTGCCTCGACCGGCTCTGGCGTGCCGTCAGCTGGTGGCGCGGTCGCCTCGAATGACTCGAGGGCCGCTGATTCAAAGGCCGCCGCGGTCTCATCGTCGAGGATCTCGGCAGGCTCGTCCTCGCCGTCGAGCGACACCTCGACGAGCTCTGCGGACTCCGAGACCGCTGCGATGGGCTCCTCGGGCGCCTCGGGTGGCTCCATCACTTCCGCAGCTGCCTCGATGGGCTCGAGCGTTGCGTCGATCATGGCTTCGGCCGGCATCGGCTCCTGAACCGCGGGCTCGAGCTCGGCCAGCTCCTGCATCACAGGCTCGTGCATGGCCGGCTCGTGCATGGCCGGCTCGTGCGCCGCCGCGCCATTGCGCTTCTCCGGCAGCTCAGCGTCGGCCGGTTCGGTGACCTGGACCGGCAGCTGGACGGCGAGGGCTTCTGCCACCTCGGCCGCGTCCGGCGCGCGCTCGCGCATGCTCGGGGTCCGCCCGGCGACCGCGATCATCTGCGCGTACAGCTCCTCGTACCGATCGGCCATGCGGGCTGCGGAGAACCGCTCGATGACCCGCTCGCGGATCTCACGCCGGTCCAGCGCGCCGAGCCGATCTGCGAAGAACGCCATCGCGACGGCGTCGTCGCCGAAGAACCCGTCCACGCCCTCGCGGATGATCTCGGGCAACGCCCCGACGCGGCGAGCCAGCACGGGCGTGCCACAGGCGAGCGATTCGATGCTGACCAACCCGAACGGCTCCGGCCAGGCACCCGGCATCAGGGTCGCGTAGCTCTCGACAAAGAGCCGGTCGCGCTCCGCCGGCTGCAGCTCGCCGAGGAACTCGACCGACCGGCCGGCTCGCTGCAGCGCGGGCCGAAACACCGTCTCGAAGTAGTCGCGCTGGCGCGGCAGATTGCCGACCTTGGCGGCAATGCGGAGGCGTCGGCCGGCGCGCAGCGCGATCTCGATCGCCTCGGTGATGCCCTTCTCGGCATCGACCCGCCCGACGAAGCAGAAGGCGTCGCCCGGCTGTTCCGAGAACGGCGCCCGATCGAGCTTGAGGCCGTTGTGGATGATCGTCCACGGCACGTTCGGGTGGGTGCTCGCCTGGTGGCGGCTGATCGCGACCATTCCGTCGGGCGCGTCGTTCAGCAGGCGGTCCGCCCACGGTAGGTCGAGGCGGCCGTGGAACGTGGCGACGGCAGGCACCGGCGACAGTCGCGCCAGCGGGATGGACCACCACTCGAGGTGCGAGTGGATGACGTCGAAGTCGGCTGCCTGCTCGACGACCATCTTGACCGTCGTTGCGAACCAGCCGCTGGCGTCTCGCTCGATGCCCGCCGGCCGGAGTGCCCGCTCGACGGTCGGAACGAGACGGCCGGCGACGTCCGAGTCACCGCTGGCGAAGACCGTGACGGCGTGGCCACGGTCCACCAGCTGGCGGGTGAGCTCGTCGACGACGCGTTCCGTGCCGCCGTACGCGGCCGGCGGGACGCGTTCGACCGGCGGCGCCACCTGCGCGATGCGGAGGCGGCGCATGGCCGCTGCCATCAGCTGTGAACCACGCGCGGACGAACGTCGATGGCGGTCACGCGAGGAACCCTCCTTGGGTTGGGCGCACCGCTCCTGGGCCGCCTTGCCGGTCCACAGGCTACGGCGGATCGCGTCGCGGTGCCCTGAACCTCGTTCGGCGCCGCCTCCGGCCCGTGAACCGAGCACGGGCGGCACGTGCGCAGCCGTTCTCCCGACAAACACGTTGTAATGCGCGCGTAACGGTTTTGCAATGTGGTCCGTGAGCGTCCGGCAGGCGGGATCGACAGGATGAAGACGATTCGACGCACAAGGGGAACACGAATGTCGACCCAACCGCTGGTTCTCGTCGCCGACGACGAGCCACGGATCACGAAGCTCGTTGCTATCGCCCTCTCCGAGGAGGGCTTCCGAGTCGTCACCGCCAACGGCGGTGAGCAGGCACTGCAGAAGGCGGAGGAGGTCCGCCCGGACATCGTCCTGCTCGACATCGTCATGCCCGACCTCGACGGCATCGAGGTCATGCGCCAGCTGCGCGAGCGCCGGCCCGTGCCGGTGATCCTGCTGACCGCGAAGGGCTCGACCGCCGACAAGGCCAAGGGCCTCGACCTCGGCGCGGACGACTACATCGCCAAGCCGTTCCACCCCGACGAGCTCGCCGCTCGTGTGCGGGCTGTGATCCGGCGCTCCGGCGGTGCCGAGCCCGGCGCCGGTGTGATCAAGTTCGACGACGTCGAGGTCGACCTCGAGCGGCGCATGGTCACGCGCAACGGCGAGCTGGTCCAGCTGTCCCGCACCGAGTGGCTGCTGCTCCAGCACCTCGCCGCCAACGCCGGCAAGGTCGTGCTCCACACCGAGCTCCTGACCAAGGTCTGGGGACCGGAGTACCGCGACGACCTGCAGTACCTGCGGGTCTGGGTCTCGCGCGTGCGCCGAAAGCTCGGCGCCGCGCCGGGCGAGCCCGGCCGGATCCGGACGTTCCAGGGCATCGGCTACCTCCTCGATGTCGAAGGCGCAACTGCGGCGAAACAACCTGAACCCGAACCGGAGCCCGAGCGCGAGCCGGCCCTTATCGGGTAAGCGCCCAGCGCAGCCCAGCGCCGGCCTGAGCCCGGCCCGCGAGGGCCGGGCTCAGGCGTGTATGGGGCCATGCCGGACTTCCCTCGGGCGGCCGAACCTCGCCGGATTTGAGAGAGGTGCTCCTGAACAGGGGATCTGCCACTCCGACTGCGGTCCCTGCCAGGCCTTGGCCGGATCGGTGTTCACAACATGATCAAATCTGGGGTTAGGTCGGGCGCAAGGCCATCCGGGGGGTAATCGGGCCTGAGAGATGTCATCGCGTGGCGGATGGTTTGCATCATCACCTGAGCGGCAGGTGCGAGGTGCATAGATCGCTGCCGCACACGGCCGGGGTTCAACCCGTGGGCGACGTTGTGGCCGTCCATCCCTTGAAAATGATCATCACGTGGACACCGGCGAGCCCTAGCTCAGGTGCCGAGCCGATCGCTCGGGTGGAGCGCCGAACTCCCGGAGATCGGGCTCTTTCAGCCGTTGCCGGCCTGTTGCTGGCACATCCCGGCGCCTACCGCAGCGGCGGCTCGGTATTTGCCGAGTCCCGTGCGGGCTCGCCGAGTCCTCGGACCGATGGCTAGCGGCGCGTCGCCTCGGTCCTCGGAGAATCACGTGCCGGCTCGCCGATCCAGATGTGGCCGTCCTCGAAGCGCTCGGCCTTCCAGATCGGGGCCCGCGTCTTCGTCTCATCGATCGCGTAGCGAGCCGCCTCGAACGCGGCGTCCCGATGCGGCGCGCAGGCCACGATCGCCACCGACGGCTGGCCGAGCGGCACTTCGCCCTCGCGGTGGACGATGGCGAGGCGCGACACGCCGAACCGGGCCTCGATCTCGTCGGCGATCTCGGCGAGGATCGCCAGCGCCATCGCGGGGTGGGCCTCGTAGGTGAGGGCCTGCACCACCCGGTCCGCGTGGCGGGCCGCCTCGGCCTCCTGGCCCGGCGCCGGCGTCCCGGGCGAGCGGCGGGTCACGCCCAGGAATCCGACGACCGCACCGTCCTCCGGCGTCGCCAGCCGCTCGCCGAGCTCGGCCAGGATCGAGG
>CAYXVP010000008.1:0-22259 GCA_964468305.1 uncultured Anaerolinea sp.
GGCGTCGGGCGGGCGGCCGCGCCGCCCACGAGCGGAGCACGCTCCCGCCCCAGCGGCCGTGGAAGCAACCCCGGATGCCGTATCGCCCTGTCGAGGTCGTTTCGGCCGACGAGCTCGAGTCGATCCACCAGGCGTCGCTCCGCGTCCTGGCCGAGATCGGGATGGACTTCCTCGACGAGGGGGCGCGGGAACTCCTCAAGGCGGCCGGTGCGGACATCCGCCCCGACAGCAATCGCGTCCGGTTCGACCCGGCGATGGTGGAGGAGCGGATCACGACGGCCCCGTCGGAGTTCATCCTCCACGGCCCGAACCCGGACCACGACATCCACGTCGGAGGCGATTGGACGGCGTTTGGGACGGTCGGGAGCCCGCCGAACGTGTCCGACCTGGACCGCGGCCGGCGCGTCGGCAACCGCGAGGACTACCAGAACCTCGTCCGGCTGTTCCAGATGCTCAACACGATCCACTTCTTCGCCGGCTACGCGGTCGAGCCGATCGACCTCCATCCGTCGGTCCGCCACCTCTACGCGATCTACGACGTTGTCACCCTGGCCGACAAGCCGTTCCACGCCTACTCGCTGGGTCGGGGGCGGAACCTGGATGCGCTGGAGATGGCCCGGATCGCCCGCGGGGTGGACGAGGCGACGCTCCTCCGCGAGCCGTCGATCTTCACCGTCATCAACTCGTCGTCGCCGCTCCGGCTCGACACGCCGATGCTCCACGGGATCCTCGAGTACTCGGCCCGCAACCAGGTGATCTGCATGACGCCGTTCACGCTCGCCGGAGCGATGGCGCCGGTGACGATCGCGGGCGCCGTCGTCGAGCAGAACGCCGAGGCGCTGGCGGGCATCACGCTGACCCAGGTGGTGCGGCCGGGCGCGCCGGTGATCTACGGCGGGTTCACCTCGAACGTCGACATGCAGTCCGGCGCGCCGGCCTTCGGCACGCCGGAGTACATGCGCAGCGCGATGCTCGGCGGTCAGCTCGCACGCCGGTACAAGGTGCCGTACCGGTCTTCCAACGTCAGCGCGGCCAACGCCGTCGATGCGCAGGCCGCCTATGAGTCGGTGTTCTCGCTGTGGGGCGCGATCATGGGCGGGACGAACTTCCTGATGCACGGCTCGGGCTGGATGGAGGGCGGCCTCCATGCCGGCTTCGAGAAGGCGATCCTCGACGCAGAGCTCCTCGGCATGGTCGAGGCGTTCCTCGACGGCGTCACCGTCGACGACGACAGCCTGGCGATCGAGGCGATGCGCGAGGTCGGACCGGGCGGGCACTTCTTCGGCGCGGCCCATACCCAGGCCCGTTACCGGACCGCATTCCACCGGCCGATGCTGTCCGACTGGCGCAACTTCGAGGCGTGGCAGGAGGCCGGCTCGCCGGAGGCGCCGGCCAAGGCAAACCGGCTGTGGAAGGCGCTCCTGGCCGCCTACGAGCCCCCGCCGCTGGATCCGGCCCGCCACGAGGAGCTCGATGCGTTCCTTGCCCGTCGAGTCGAAGAGGGTGGCGTCCCGACCGATTACTAGCGGGCTACCCTTCGCGGTCCGACGAGCCGCGACTGCGGCCGTCACGAGGAGGCAGCGTTGAAGTCGTCAGCCCAGGTCGTCGTCATCGGTGGAGGCGTCGTCGGCGCGAGCGTGCTCTACCACCTCGCGAAGGCCGGCTGGACGGACGCGATCCTGCTCGAGCGACGCGAGCTGACGGCCGGCTCCACCTGGCATGCCGCCGGCGGGATGCACACCCTCAATGGCGACCCGAACGTCGCCCGCCTCCAGCAGTACACGATCCAGCTGTACGAATCGATCCAGGCGGAGTCCGGCCAGGACTGCTCGATCCATCTCCCCGGCGGGCTGATGCTGGCCAGCGACGAGACCCGGATGGACTTCCTCCGGATGGCCGTCGCACGCGGGCGCTACCTCGGCATGCAGCTCGAGATGATCTCGGCGACGGAGGCCGCCGAGCTCTTCCCGCTGATGGACCCGAAGTACTTCATCGGCGCCCTGTACGACCGCGTCGAGGGCCACGTCGACCCGACCGGCGTCACCCGCGCGTACGTGAAATGCGCCCAGCTCGCGGGCGCCGAGGTCCGCCAGCACACGCCGGTGACGGGCCTGTCGCAGCGAGCCGACGGGACCTGGGACGTGCTGCTGGAGAACGGCGACCCGATCCACGCCGAGCATGTCGTCAACGCCGGCGGACTGTGGGCGCGCGAGGTGGGCCGGTTCGTCGGCATCGAGCTGCCGGTCCTGGCGATGCAGCACCACTACGTGATCACCGAGGACATGCCCGAAGTCGCCGAGCACGTCGGACGGACCGGCCACGAGATGCCGATGACGCTCGACTTCAAGGGCGAGATCTACATCCGCCAGGAAGGCGGGTCCATGCTTCTCGGGACGTACGAGCAGAACTGCAGGCCGTGGTCGCCGCGTGAGACGCCATGGGACTTCGGCAGCCAGCTGCTGGGGCCCCAGCTCGACCGGATCACGCCCGAGCTGAACGTCGCGTTCCAGCACTACCCGGCGATGGGCACGATCGGGCTGCGGCGGATCGTGAACGGCCCGTTCACGTTCGCGCCGGACGGCAACCCGCTCGTGGGCCCGATCCGCGGGCTGCGCGGCTACTGGGTCGCCTGCGGCGTCATGGCCGGCCTGAGCCAGGGCGGCGGCGTGGGCCTCGCGCTCGCCGCCTGGATGACCAGCGGTGCGAGCGGCGACTCGGGCATGGACATCTGGGCGATGGACGTCGCCCGCTACGGCGACTACGCCACGCTTGCCTACACGAACGCGAAGGTCCAGGAGAACTATCGGCGCCGGTTCCGGATCACCTTCCCGAACGAGGAGCTGCCGGCGGCCCGGCCGTTGCTTACCACACCGATCTACGACCGGCTCGTGGCGGCCAACGCCGTGTGGGGCGCGACGATGGGCCTCGAGCACGCGCTCTGGTTCCAGAAGGCGGGCCTCGAACCCAGGGAGGACGTCACCTTCCACCGCTCGAACGCCTGGGACTGCGTCGGTGAGGAGGTCCGGGCCGTCCGAACCGACGTCGGGATGACCGAGATCTCGAACTACGCGAAATACCGGGTGACAGGCCTGGGCGCACGTGACTGGCTGTCGTCGCTGCTGACCCAGAGGATGCCGGCCGTCGGGCGGATCACGCTGACCGCGATGCTCAACGACGCGGGCCGGATCGTCGGCGAGTTCACCGTCGCCCGGCCGACGGAGGCCGAGGAGTTCTACCTGTTCGGCTCCCTGCCCGCGGAGGTCCACCACTCACGCTGGTTCCGGCAGCACCTGCCGAAGGACGGGTCGATCCGGTTCGAGGTGCTGGGCCTGGGGCTGGTGGGCCTGTCGGTCACGGGTCCGCGCTCGCGCGGCCTTCTCGCCGCCATCGCACCCGACCTCGACCTCTCGACCGAAGCATTTCCGTTCATGACGTTCCGGCACGTGGACCTGGCGATGACGCCCGCGCTCCTGGGGCGGATCAACTACTCGGGCGAGCTCGGCTACGAGATCTGGCTGGCGCCGGAGCAGCAGCGGGCGCTCTTCGACAGGATCGTCGCCGCGGGGCGGGACCACGGCCTGCGGCTGTTCGGGATGCGAGCGCTGATGAGCCTCCGCCTCGAGAAGAGCTACGGGACGTGGTTCCGCGAGTACCGCCCGATCTACACGATTCCGGAGGCCGGGCTCCATCGGTACGTGAAGCTCGACCACGAGTTCATCGGGCGCGCGGCCTACGAGGCGCAGGTGGCCGAGGGTCCGTCGCGCCGGATGGTCACGCTCGTCCTCGACCCAGACCCGGAGAATCCCGCCGACGTCATCGGCGACGAGCCGATCTGGCACGACGGCGCGGTCGTCGGCTGGGTGACGAGCGGCGGCTACGGCCACTTCGTGGGCGAGTCGATCGCGCTCGGGTACGTGCCGGTCGAACGTGGGCAAGCGCCGGCGGCGAAGGGCGGCGCGTCGGACGCCGAAGGCGGCCGTTTCGAGATCGAGGTCGTCGGCCGGCGCCGGCCTGCCCGAATCCAGGCTGAGCCGCTCCACGATCCGCAGGGTCTCCGGATGCGCCAGTGAGCCTCGGCCAGGTCGTCGTCGACGGCAGGCCGATCGAGTTCCGCGACGGCGATTCGGTCGCGCTGGCGATCCTCCGGGCGGGCGATGTGCCCGGCCGCGGCGGGTGCCTCTGCCTCGCCGGCGACTGCGGCAACTGCCTGGCCGAGGTTGACGGCGTCGCGTACGTCCGGACGTGCCAGGTGCAGGCTCGGCCCGGCGCCGTCGTGCGGCACCACGCTGCAAGCGGGAGGCCGCAGCTGCCCGCCGTCGACGACGGCGACATCACCCGGACGCCGCTCGGCGCCGACGTCCCGGTTCGCCGCGTCCATGCCCAGCTCGCCGTCATCGGCGCCGACTCAAGAGCGCCCGACGCCGTCGTGCTCGACGCGGGCAGCGGGATCGACGTCATGGCGATTTATCCCGGCCCGTCGATCGTGGCCCGGGAGCCCGAAGGCATGTTGCACCTCGCCGCCGACGAGGTTCGGGTGGCGACCGGCGCGGCGGAGCTGCAGCCGGTCTGCCAGGGCTCGGAGCTCGCCGGGATCGTCACGTCCGGCGCTGCCGAGCGGATGCGTGCGGCAGGGATCGGCCTCGGCCGCGTCGTGCGAGTCGGTCGCGATCTCGTCCGGTTCGAAGGCTCCGGCGGGCGGGTCTCCGCGGTTGTCACCAGTGGCGCCGACGGCTCGGAGTCCGCGGCGCCCTGCGACACGGCGATCGTCGAGCTCGGCCGCTCGCCGCGGGACGTGCTCGCCCGGATGACACCGTCCGGCGCGGTTCGGGCCGTCGGCTCGGCAGCGGACGACCATCCCCTCCCGCCCGCGCCGACCGTGGGCGTCGTCTGCCCGTGCATGGGCACGACCGTTGATGACCTCCGGACAGCCTTCGACAGGGGCTACCAGGACCTCGAGCTTCTGAAGCGGGCATCGTGGGCTGGCCTCGGCCCGTGCCAGGGCAGTGCCTGTCTGCCGCATGTTCGAGCGTTCATCGCCGCGCGAACCGGCGCGATCCCGGAGCCATTCGCGGCCCGCCCGGCCGCTCGCCAGATCACGCTCGCCGAGGCGGCCGCCGATACGACGATCGACGCCTTCCGGCGCACGCCGCTCCACGACCAGCACCTGGCCCTGGGCGCGCGGATGGATCGGTTCGGCGGCTGGTGGCGGCCGTGGCACTACGGCGACGTCGTCGGCGAGTACTGGGCGGTGCGCGAGGGCGTCTCGATCGGCGACGTCAGCACCCTGGGCAAGCTCATCGTCAGCGGGCCGGACGTCGTCGAGGCGCTGGAGCGGATCTACCCGTGTCACGTCGGGGACATCAAGCCCGGCCGGTCGCGCTACGCGCTGCTGCTCAATGAGCGCGGCCACGTGATGGATGACGGGATGATCCTGCGCGACGCGGAGACTCGGTTCACCCTCACGTTCACCTCGGGCGGCGCGGCGAACGCCGAGATGTGGCTCCGTGACTGGATCGAGACGTGGGGCCTCCGCGTCCACGTGATGGACCGGACGATGTCCCTCGCCGCGATCAACGTCACGGGCCCATTCGCCGGTCAGCTTCTGCAGCGACTCGGGCTCGCCGAGCCGCCGCAGTTCCTGGCGCACGTCCGGGCGGAGGTCGCGGGCGTGCCCTGCCACGTCATGCGCCTGTCGTTCACCGGCGAGGCCGCGTTCGAGCTGCACCACACTGTTGACGGCTCGATCGGGCTGTGGCAGGCGCTGATGGATGCGGGCCGGGACCTCGGGATCCGACCGCATGGCTTGAAGGCGCTCTTCGGGCTCCGGCTCGAGAAGGGCCACGTGATCGTGGGCATGGACACCGAGCTGGACACGACGCCGCGCAGGCTCGGGATGGACTGGGCCGTGCGCTTGAACAAGCCGGCGTTCATCGGCCGCGCGGCGCTCGAGCGGACGGCGAAGCTCGACGACCACCGCCGCTGGCTCGGCTTCTCGATGCCCGGCCCGGCGCCGATCGAGGGAGCGCCGATTCGCGCGCTCGAGTCGGGCGAGGTCATCGGGAATGTCACCGGGAGCTGGGACTCGCCGCTCCTGGGCAAGGCGCTGCTGCTCGGCTGGCAGCGCCGAACGCCGTTCGCTGACCGGGTGGAGATCGACGGCCGCGAGGCGGTCGTGACGCCGACTCCGTTCTACGACCCCGAGGGCCACCGTGCCCGGGCTTGAGCGGCTCCTCGCGGTGCGGGTGGTCGCGATGCCCGAGGCCATCGACCGGGCCCTGTGGCCGCGAAACGCGGTGCCAATCCGCGTCGCACCAGATGAAGTGCTCGTGCTCCACGCCAGAAACGTAGTGGTCGACGATCCGCACGCGATCGTGGAGTGGGAGCGCGGCTTCGCCGGCGCTGTCTGCACCGCCTTCGACCGGCACGTCGTCCAGGCGCACACCGAGTGGCCGATCCCAACCGACCGCGGCGTGCTCGCCCAGGGCAAGGTCGCCGGGGTACCAGCGAAGGTGTGGACATTCACGCGCCTCGCGGGCGCCATCCAGCTCGACGGCGACGACTTCCTGCTGCTCGTCCAGCGGGCCTATGCCGATGAGCTCCGGGAGCGACTCGGATGGTGACCGCGGCCACGGAGGCCGTCGCGACGCTCCAGCCAATCACGTGGCACGAGCCGCGCTCGACCTACGACGTCGTGATCATCGGTGGCGGCGGGCACGGGCTCGCCACGGCCTATTACCTCGCGACGCGCCATGGGATCACCAACGTCGCCGTTCTCGAGGCCGACTACATCGCCTCGGGCAACACCGGCCGGAACACGACGATCATCCGCTCGAACTACGCGGTTCCCGAGGCGATCCGCTTCTACGAACACTCGCGCCAGCTCTACGCGGGCCTGGAGGGCGAGACCGGTGGGGCAATCTTCCATCGGGTCAAGGGCCACGTCTGGATCGCCCACACCGAGATGGGCCTCCGCACGGAGCGTGCGCGGGTCCTGATGAACCAGGCATTCGGTGTCCAGACCGAGCTGCTCGACCCGGCGGGCGTGAAGCGGCTGGTTCCCCAAATCGACCTGACCGGTGGTGGCCGCTACCCTGTCCTCGGCGCCTCCCACCACATCCCGGCGGCCACGGCGCGCCACGACCGGGTGGCCTGGGCACTCGCCAGCGGGGCGACACAGCGCGGCGTCCACGTGCTCCAGCACCACCCGGCCACTGGGCTCCTGCGCGGCGGTGGACGCATCGTCGGCGTGGAGACCAACGACGGCCCGATCCGCGCCGGCGTCGTGCTATCCGCGACGTCCGGCTGGTCGACCCAGATCGCGGCGATGGCGGGCGTCCGACTCCCGATCCGGACGCACCCGCTGCATGCCTTCGTTACCAACGATTTCGAGCAGGGCCTCGACAAGATCGTCGCCTCCACCGAGCTGGCGTGCTACGTCAGCCAGACCGAGCGCGGCCAGATGCTGATGGGCGCAGAGTTCGACAGCCAGCCCTCGTTCTCGCGGATCAGCTCGTTCGATGCCCTCCGGAGCTACGCCTACAAGCTGACCATGCTGCTGCCGTTCCTCCGCTCGATGCGGATCCTCCGGACGTGGGCCGGCATCTGCGACATCTCGGCGGACTGGAGCCCCATCATGGGCGAGACCGGGGTCCCCGGCTTCCTGATCACGACGGGCTGGGGCACATGGGGCTTCAAGGCCATCCCGGCCGGCGGCGAGCAAATGGCCGAGCTCATCGCGACCGGCAGGACGCCCGAGCTGATCGCGCCGTTCTCGCTCGCGCGCTTCGCGACCGACCACGCCCTCGCCGACGCCGCGTCGGCGGGCACGCGCTAGCGCCATGCATACGCTCGACTGCCCGCGCTGCGGCCGCCGCCCGCTCGACGAGTTCGTCTTCGGTGGCGAGCGCCGGACGACGCCATCGGCGATCGCGGACCCCGATGCGCGCGACTTCGACGAGGTCTGGATCTTCGACAACCCGTCCGGGATCACGAGCGAGCGCTGGTTCCACGCCGCCGGCTGCCGGCGCTGGCTGACGGTCCGGCGCCATACTTCGCTCGACTCGGTCCTGGACGTTCGATGACGTTCGAGGGCTACGCCGATCGCAGGCTCGACATCCGCGCCCGCGATCGCGCCCGATTCGGGGCCGGGACGGTCGCCGAGCTGCCTGTGGTCCTCGCGGGACTCGGCGCGGCGGCCGCGTTCGTCATTACCGATCCGGGCGTCGTCCGGTCGGGCGCGGCGGGTCGCGTGGTCGATCTGCTCCGGGCCGCCGGCATCTCCGTCCAGCTGCACGACGCCATCGAGCCCAACCCGGGATCGGCCGTGATCGAGCAGGGGAGCGCTGCGCTGCGCCGCTTCGCCCCGGATCCAGCCACTGCCGTCGTGGTGGCGCTCGGCGGCGGATCGACCATGGACTCCGGCAAGGTCATCGCCCTTCACGCGACCAACCGCCGCGACGTGCTGTCGCTCGGCTACCACGACGAGGCCGTCGCGCCGGGCGTCCGGGTCATCGCGCTACCGACCACCGCGGGAACCGGCGCCGAGACGAACACCTATGGCGTGATCACCGACGAGGCCGCCGGTCGGAAGCGCTACGTCGGCCACGAGAGCGTCCTCCCCATCGTCGCGATCCTGGACCCGGAGCTGACCCTCGGCCTCCCGCCCGAGCCTACCGCCGCGACCGGCGTCGATGCGCTGACCCACTCGCTCGAGTCGCTGCTCTCGAAGAACCCGAATCCGCTCGCCGAGGCGATCGCGCTCGGCACGATTCGGACCGTCGGGGAGTGGCTGCCGCGCGCCCTCGATGACGGCGCGGACCTGGAGGCCCGGAGCCGGATGCTGCTCGCTGCCCATTACGCGGGCGTCGGCCAGCAGACGGGGACCGGCGTCGGGGCCGTTCACGCGATCGGCCACGCCATCGGGACGCGCGGCCGGCTGGCCCACGGCACCGCGCTCGCCACGGTCATGCCCGAAGTCTTCGAGACGTATCTTGGCGTCCGGGACCGCGAGCTCGCCCTCGTCGCGGTCGCACTCCGCGCGGCAGACCCGCGCGATGACCAGGCCGAAGCCGCGCGCGCCGGGATCGTCGCCGTCGAGCGGCTCCTCGAACGGGTCGGCCAGCGGCGGACGTTGCGGGCCCAGGGCCTCGGACCGGAGATGCACGACGTCGTCGCCCAGGACGCGGTCGACGACGCGGCGATCGACAACAGCCCGGTGATCCCATCGAAGGACGTCGTCCTGCGCGTTCTCGCCGCCGTCGCCTGAGGCTCCCGAAGTCGGCGCCAAAACGATGGCGCCGTGTCGACGATCCAACGCTTCGGCGGTGGCATCGCGCGCGATATCGCGTGCCGATCCGGCGATCGCCGTGATCGGCAGTCGCGAGCTCAGGGCGCTGGAGCCGCGCGTGCCGAGCTGACGATGCGGACGAACTCGGCCGCCTGCTCCGGCGTTGGCGAGCCGGCCGTGCAGAAGTCGAGCCGGGCGATGGTGTCGCCCGCGTTGAACACGAAGGTCCGGAAGTACATAAGCGGGCCGTTGAACGCTCGCTCCCAGTCGAGCTGGACGACTTTGCCGATCGAGAGATTCAGCCGTTTCGGCGAGGCGTGGTAGCCGGCGCCGTCGAGTTGGGTCTCGATCGTCGTCGCGGCATCCGCGACGCGAGCTGTTCCGTCGATCGAGCTCAGTCTCAGACCGATGTCGCTCCTCGTGCCCAGAGCTTCTCTGTGGAACAAGAAGCGGCCACTCGTTCGCTCACTGGAGATTCGGAGGATGTTGAGCACCCCCGCGTCCGGGTCGTGCAGCCGGTCTAGTGCGAAGGCGAGCCCGAGGTATTCCGAACCCGGCTTGTCGAACCATCCCGGCGTGAGGTCAAGCTGCACCCCGAGGGTGGCGTCCCATGTGCGCGCCGTCGGGTACGTGGGTTCCGGCGTGGGCAGTGCCGGGGCTGATGTCAATGGCGGCAGTCCGGTTGGAAGCTGGGTCGGGGCCACCGACTGCGAGGGGCGCGGCGTCGGCTTGGCGGCCGGTCCGATCGAGGCATCCGGCTTCAGCAACATTGCCAGCACCGTGCCGACGACAGCGACTCCGAGCGCCGCCGCGGCGAGGCCGCCGGTTGACCATGGCGATCGCAACCACGCGCGCACGACCCGGCGGCGCCTGGGCAATGCCGCGATCGCCCGCTGGATCTCGTCGGCGAGGTCGGTGGGTGCGCTCTTCTCGCCATCCCGGAGCCAGTTCAGGATGTCGCGATCGAGATCGGCCTGGGCGCTCATGCGAGCTCCTCCACGGGGTCGAGGGCATCATCCTGGGCGAGCGCCTGGCGCAGCTCCCTGAGGCCATAGTGGATGCGCGATCTGACCGTGCCCTCCGGGATCCCAAGCACCTGGGAGACCTCGTTGAAACCGAAGCCGGTCACGTGGTGCAGCACGATTGCCGACCGCTTCTCGGCCGACAGCCTGCGGAAGGCGCGTTCGAGCGCGTCGCGGTCGTGGATGGTGCTCTCAGGAGCGCTGGCGCGGATCTCCGCGAGCTCGATCACGTTCGCTGCCCAGCGCCGGCTCGAGCGAAGGTGGCGGTAGCAGGTGCGGATGAGGAGGCGATAGAGCCAGGCGTCGAAGCGAGCTCGATCCCTGAGGGACGGCAAGTCACGCCAGGCAAGGATCATGGCCTGCTGGACCACGTCCTCGGCGCCCGCCCGATCGCGCAGGATCCTGTTCGCGGTCATGTACATCCGGTCCAGTCGCGCCCGGACGAGCTTGTCGAAGGCGCCGGTATCGCCAAGGACCGCGCGCTCGAGGAGGCCCTCGTCCGATGTCGCCAACGAGATCTCCATCGCTTGATATGGGCCGCGTCGGGGCTGATTTGTTCATCGGCCTCGCGGCAATCGGCGCGATTAGTGCTTCATCAGGCTCGGGACGTTCGGCTCCGGACCGTGCCAGCGGGCGAACTCCTCCGTGGCCGCTCGCCCGAAGTGGTTGATGAAGTGGCCGCCGGCGACCTTGAGCGCCGCGACGACCCTCAGCGTGGTCGGCCGGTTTCGCGTCTGGACGGCGACCACCGTCTTACCCTCGCGCAGGGCGGCCTCGTACCAGGCCATCGCCGGAAGCTGATCCATCATGCCGAACTGGACCGTCCGAAGGACCCGGGCGACGGCGCCGTGCCGCGCCCCGGTCGCGTCGAACCGATCCGCGTCGGAGGTGCCGTGGAAGCGTTCGACACCAGGCGCGTTCGAGGCGCGAGCCGCCGCAATCGCGGCATCCGCCGCGGCCGCCTGGTCGAACACGGCAAGGACCTTTCCGGTCGGGTAGCCGATGAACTCCGCCATCTCAGGCATTGGCCAGCTCGCGCGAGATCGCGCGGAGGATGAACCGCGCCGCCTCGGCCGACTTGCCGCCGAGCTTCTGGCCGGCGTCCTGCTCGAGAGCGACCGCGAGGTCGGCGAGCATCGCGTCGAGGGCGGGCGTGCGCTGCAACGCTCCCGCTGCAAACGCGACGTCGAGCCCGGCGACCGCCTCGCGGGCATTGTCGACCACGTGACCTTTCGCTTCCATGAGCTCGCGAAAGGAGGCTCGGGCGGCGTCGGCACGCGGGCCAGTGCTGGGCATCTCGCTCCTGGGCATCCCGCTGCTGGGCATCCCGCTGCTGGGCATCGAGGCGGCGCAGGCGAGAGCTAGCTGGCGATCGGCTCGGCCGGCGTCGCGGCAGCGTCCACGGCGGTCGTGCGACTCGTCTCGACGCCCGCGCGCCGCGCCCGCCACTCCGACGAGAGCAAGCTCATCGCCAGCTCGTCCCACCAGCGCCCGTCCCGCCAGATCGATTCGCGCGCCCGGCCCTCGACCACGAAACCGCAGCGCCGGTACGCCCGGATCGCGCGCTCGTTGAACTCGAACACGGTGAGCGCGATCCGGTGCAGGCCCAAGGTGCGGAACGCGTGGTCGAGCATCAGCTGCGTCGCCTCGGTGCCATAGCCGTGGCCCCAGGTGTCCTTCTCGCCGATCGTGATGTGGTACATCGCCGATCCGTTCTCGCCGTCGACCTGGGAGAACGCGCACGAGCCGATGAGCCGCCCCGTTTCACGCTCGTGGATGGCCATCGTCAGCGACTCCGGCCCGAGTGCCCGCAGCTGGAAGAACCGGTCGATCTCGTCGGCCCGCATCGGACCGTCCTGATAGCGGGCGAGGCGCGCGACCTCCGGATCGGAGTACCAGCGTTGGAAAGCGGTCACGTTCGCGGGAACGTGACGTCGCAGCACCACCAGCTCCCCGTCGAGGACCTCCGGGAACCATGCGGCGTCACCCACGGGGGCACGGTATACCATCGCCCGCATGCGGCGCTGGAGCGAGCTCGCCGAGCGCGTCGCATCCACGACCCGGACGTCCGAGAAGACCGGGCTGCTCGCCGACTACCTCCGGACCCTCGACGAGAACGAGCTGCCGATCGCGGTCGTGTTCCTCACCGGCCGGCCCTTTCCCGAGGCCGATCAGCGGGCCACCGGAATCGGCTGGGCCACGATTGCGAACGCGCTGAGCCGGGTCGCGAACACCGACCGGGGCGAGCTCGGCGCCGCGTACGACCGTTTCTCCGACATCAGCGCAGCGGTCGGCGACGTGCTCGCCAGGGCCGGCCACGCGCCGGACGAAGCGAGCTCTCCGAGCATCATCGAGGTCGCGGCGACGTTCGGCGCCATCGAGGCCGCCTCGGGCCCGGCGCGCAAGGCCGAGCTGCTGGCCGCGCTCCTCGCCAGGGCGGACCCGAGGACCGCCCGCGGCATCGTCCGAGTCATCTCCGGGGAGCTGCGCATCGGCCTGCGCGAGGGGCTCGTCGAAGCCGCGCTGGCCAAGGCCTTCGACAGGCCGCTCGACGCGGTGAAGCGCGCCGGCATGCTTACCGGCGACATCGGTCAGACGGCGGTGCTCGCGAAGGCGGGCCGCCTCGACGGCGCCGAGCTGGCGCTCTTCCACCCGCTCAAGTTCATGCTTGCCTCGCCCGCCGAGGACGCCGCCGAGATCCTGCTGCGCCTGGGCCCCGTCGTCTGGGTCGAGGACAAGTACGACGGCATCCGCTGCCAGCTCCATCGCCTCGGGCACGAGGTCCGCTTGTATTCCCGCGACCTGCATAACATCTCCAACCAGTTCCCGGAGGTCGTCGCGGCCTCGCGGGACCTGCCCTGGGACGGGATCCTCGATGGCGAGCTGCTGGCCTGGCGGCACGGCGTGGTGCTGCCGTTCATCGCCCTGCAGTCGCGGCTCGGGCGCAAGGACCCGCCGCAGGCGCTCCTCGACGAAGTGCCCGTGATCTACGTGGCCTTCGACGTCCTCGGCCTCGGGCAGCCGGCCCTGTCGATGACGTCGACGAATGGCAGCGAGCCCCACGGCACCTCGCCGGCTGGTGGCCCGCGCGCCGACGCGGTTGGCGGACCCGACGCCGACACCTCGACCGTCGCGCCGCTCCTCGAGGTGCCGCTCAGCGAGCGCCGCCATCAGCTCGAATCGCTGGGGCTGCCGCTCGCCGAGGAAGGCGGCGCGTTCGCCCTGTCGCACCTGGCCACCGCCGACTCGACCGACGCCCTCGAGGCAGTCTTCGCCGACGCTCGCGCGCGGCGCAACGAGGGCCTGATGGTCAAGGACCCCAAGTCGATCTACTCGCCCGGCCGGCGCGGCTACGGCTGGCTGAAGATGAAAAAGGCCCTCGCGACGATCGACTGCGTCGTCGTCGGGGTCGAGGTTGGCCACGGCAAGCGCCATGGCGTCCTGTCGGACTACACCTTCGCGGTGCGCGACGAGGCACACGACCAGCTGGTCACGATCGGGAAGGCGTACAGCGGCCTCACCGACGCCGAGATCGCGACGATGACCCGCTGGTTCGAGGAGCACACGATCAGCCGCCACGGCCGGTACCGCGTCGTCGAGCCGACCGTGGTCGTCGAGGTCGCCTTCGACGTCATCCTGCGCTCGAACCGCCACAAGTCGGGGTTCGCGCTCCGCTTCCCGCGCATCGCCAGTCTGCGTCTCGACAAGGATCCGCGCGAGGCCGACACCCTCGAGACCGTCACCCGCCTGTACGAAGGCCTGCAGGCCGGCGCCGAGCATCTGGTCACCGCGGGCGCGCGGAAGGCCGCGGCCGGCTGAGGTTCAGAACGCGGCGGATTCAGTAGGGCGGATTCCGTAGGGCGGATCGCAAGCTTCGGGGCCTACCATCGACGTCGTCCACGAGCCGGGGCCCGTGCTCGGCGCCCGATCCGGAGTCGGCGCCCTGGAGTCGCCATGCACGTTCCGCTCAGGGCATACGCGGAGGATTGCTCGATCACGGGCGAGGTCGCCCTGTCCGGCGACCGCCTGTCCGACTTCCTGTCCTCGACGACTGAGTTCGAGGTCCTGAACCTGAGCTGCCGCGCCCTCGACGACGGCCGGGTCATCGATGCGCTGTTCGCCCCCGTCCTCCGCGACGACCTCTGCCTCGTCGTCGCCGGCGAGCCGCGCGGTCGCGAGGACCTGCGGGTGTGGACGCGCCAGTACCCGGTCGTCGCCCGCGTTGGGCCGTACGTCGTGCGGGGCTTCGTCCATTCGCCGCCGACGATCGACCCGCTGCAGGTGCCGCGCCGGCGCGCGATCGTGCCGCTCACGTCGAGCCGCGTTGAGTTCGATGACGCCGGCAGGCACACGGAGATCCAGGCCGACACAGTGCTCCTGAACAGCCGCTGGATCGAGACGTTCGAGGCTGCGACGACCGGGGACGTCGAGCCGGCGGGCTAGCGCTCCACCGGCAGGTCGAGCCGATCGCCCCACTCGGCCCACGAACCGTCGTACACGGCGACGTCGTCGTAGCCCATGAGCGTCAGCACGAACGCGAGCTTCGCCGCGCCCACGCCTGAGCCGTCGTAGCAGACGAGCCGCCGACCCCTCGCCACCGTCGCGCGAGCGAGGATGGAGCGGATGGCCTCGGCGCCGAGCAGCCTCTGCGTGCCCGCCTCGTGGAGCGCGCCGATCGGGACGTTGACCGCGCCCGGGATATGGCCGAGGCGGCGGGCGTTGCCTTCGTGGCCCCTGTACTCCGGCACGGCCCGCCCGTCGATGATCTGCGCGTCGGGCGAGCCGAGCAGGGAGCGAACGTCCGTCGTCGTCAAGCGGATGCGTGGATTGAGCCGCGGGCTGAACGGGACCTCGGGGTGGGGGAGGACGCCGGTGCTGAGCGGCCGCTGCTCGGCGACCCACGCCGGAAAACCGCCGTCGAGGATCCGCGCGGACTCGAAGCCGTAGACCCGCAGCGACCACCACGTCCGCGCGGCGTACAAGCCGAGGCTGTCGTCGTACAGGACCAGCGTGGTTGCCGCGCCCACCCCGGCCCGGCTCATGAACGCGAGGACGGACTCGGGTGGCCCCAGGCGAAGCGCCTGGGCGGGCTCGTACGACGCTGCCTCGCTGAGCTCGACGCGCCAGTCGACATACGTCGCGCCCGGGATGTGGCCGGATCCGAAGACCGCGTGACCGGTGCCGTCGGGGCGCCAGCGGCAGTCCACGATGCGGACGTCCGGACGACCGAGCTCGTCCGCCAGCCATTCGCTCGACGCGAGCAGCTCCGGACGCGCGAAACCAGTCAAGGGGAGGCCCGGACCACGCCCGTATAGTAGGGCCGTGGTTTCCCCGTTCATGTCGGACGCGGACAAGCTCAGCGCCGTCCGGGCCGCGCTCCCATCGCTGTCCGCCGCCATCCAGCTGAACACCGGGTCGGCGGGTCCGCTGCCCGCGGAGGTGGCGACGGCGATGGCCGAGCTGGAGGCGTATGAGCGGGACTTCGGTCGGGCCCAATCCGCCTACTGGGAAGAGGCGAGGCAGCGCATGGACGAGGCCCGCGCGGGCGTGGCCGCGGTCCTCGGCGGCGACCTCGACGAGGTCGCGATCACCCACGCCACGACAGACGGCATGAACCTCGGCACCTGGGCCCTCGACTGGCGCCAGGGCGGCCGCGCCGTTTCCACGTGCCACGAGCACCCCGGCGGCTACGGGCCGCTGTACATGATCTGCGACCGCTTCAGCGTCGACCTCGCCTTCGCCGAGTTCGCCGGCAACGCCTCGGACGACGAGATCGTCGCCCTGTTCGACCGACTCGTGACTCCCGCCACGAAGCTCGTGTCGATCTCGCACGTCCTCTGGACCAGCGGCCTCGTCATGCCCGTCCGGCGCATCGCCGACATCGCGCATGCGCGCGGGGCGCTGGTCCTCGTCGACGGGGCCCAGGCCGCCGGCGCCATTCCGGTGCGCGTGCGCGACCTCGGGGTCGACATGTATGCGGTGCCCGCCCAGAAGTGGCTCCTCGGGCCGGAAGGGCTGGGCGCCCTCTGGGTTCGGCGGGAGCTCCTGGGAGAGCTCGAGTCGACGTTTGCCAGCTTCTTCACGTTCGAGACCAGCGACTCTCGCGGGAATCGCACGCTGGCGAACGACGCGAAGCGGTTCCAGGTTACGAACTACCACCGGCCGTCGGTCCTGGGGATGGCCCGCGCGCTCGGCTGGCTGACGATGTACGTCGGGCTCGACTTCGTCTACCGGCGAGGCGCCCAGATGGCGCATCTCGCCGCCGGGGCGCTGGCCGAAATCGAGGGCGTGGAGCTGCTCACACCGCGCGATCGCATGGCCGGGCTCGTCTCATTCCGGATCGCCGGCTGGGAGCCGCAGTCGGCCCTCGACGAGCTGCAGGCGCGCACCTTCGCCATCGCCCGGACGCTGCCGCCGGTCAACGCGCTGCGCATCAGTGTCGGCTTCTGGACGACCGAAGAGGAGCTCGCCCGGTTCGTGGATGGCGTACGGCTCCTCGCCGCGCATTCGCCAGAGACGCTGCCGCCGCGCCGGACGCTGACCATCGTCGGCCAGGATTGAGCGGCGCGCCGCCACGGCAGCGGTCGTGGCTGGAGGTCCGCTGGCGCCAGTTCCGGAACGCGCCACGACCGGTGGTGCGCGCCGTCGCCTCGAGCCTCGCCGTTGCGGTGGTCCTCGGCGCGGCCTATCTCGCCTACGACGTGGCCCTCTCGCGCGGTGCCGCCTTGCCCGGCGGTGACCTGCGTGTCGGCGCCGCCGCGCTCTACGTCATCGCCGTCGTCGTCGCCGGCTCGCTGATCACCTGGCTGATCGTGCCGCTCCCGCGCGGCTCCGGCGCGCGCGCGACGCGAACCCCATGGAGCGCGGCGCTGGGGCTGTTCGCGGCGATCCCGATCGCCTACCTCGTCCTGGTCGTCGCGATCCAGGTGCTGAAGCCGCTGCTCGTGTAAGGAGATCCGCGTGGCGAGGCGTACGATGGCGCGGGGGAGTAGCCCAGTTGGTTAGAGGCGCCGAGCTTATACCTCGGAAGTCGGAGGTTCGAGTCCTCCCTCCCCTACCAAGGCACGCTCAGAGTGCGGCGCGGATCTCCCTGACGATCCGGTCGCGGCGGCCCTGGTCGAAGGACTTCTGCGGCGGCAGTGAGTTCAGCCACTCCGGGATCTGGCTCGCCTCGATGTAGGCACAGGCCGGGGTCCGCTCGACCCGACTGTCGCTGCCGATCACCGCGGCGTAGACCTTGAGCACATGGTCGGCGTCCTCGGGCGAGAGCCACGAGCGAACGATCTCCGCGTCGTGGGCGGCGCGCTCGAGCGGGTTCTCGATGGTGCGGATGTAACCGTTGCCGACGCGGACCTCCCAGGTCCGGACGCCTCGGGACATGACGGCGCCCGCCGGCGGCAGCTCCTCGATCACCGCGGCGCCGAACGGGCCGACGATGAGCTCGGGCAGGTTTCGGTTGGCAACCGGGAGGCGGACGTTGGTCGCGACGACGTGGTCGTCGCCGATGGCGCGGCGAAGTCGGACCGCGGGCGTGATCCGCGGGCGCCGGGCGCGCCAGCGCTCATACGCGGTCGCGAGCCGGGCCAGGCCGACGAGGCCGAAGCCGGCCGGCGCGGTGAGGGCGAATGTCCAGGCGAGCGCGCCGACGACGAGGTCGTAGGTCGACGGCCGCCCGGTCGGCATGAATCGAGTCATGAACGCGCCGCCGAAGACGACATACAGCAGGGTCAGGCCGACGGTCGTGAAGATTGTGCCGGCGAAGAGCGCGTTGTAGAAGGAAAGGCGGCTGGGGCGACCGGCCTTTGCACGGTCGGAAGGCAGAACCTGCATGAGCCGAATGCTCGCGCGCGCACCCGCCGCGCGAAATGGCCCGTTTGGGGCAGGACCCCGCGAAAATGGCCGAATTTGGGGGCGCCCTTTTAGGACCCATTGGAGCGCGCGCACCACACCGCTCGCGAGCGGATCCCGGCGAACTCGATCGGACTCCCCCGAACCGCCCCACCCGCCCATGACCCCCGTACCATTGCGGGCCGCTCCGATCCCAAACGATGCTCAGGACGCTCACCGAGGGAGAGTGCGTCCTACCCGCTTGGGAGATCGGAAGCAAATGCACGGAATGATCCGCGCGCTCGGCCGGCTGCTGGTCATGGGTCTGGTGATGACGGCAGTGCTCGTGGCTGCGGTGTTTGCGGGCGTCGGCGCGACGACGGCCATCGCCCTGGGCATCGTCCTTGCCGGCATCGTCGGCCTCATCGGTGTCGGTCGACGACCTCGACCCGCAGCGCCCGTCGATCAGGTCGCCGCAATGGAGGCAACGCTCGCCGCCGCGGCGGCCACGAAGCACATGGAGGAATCGACCGCGGTCGACGCCATGGCGCCGCCGCTCACCTCCCGCGGCATCGATCCCGAGGCGAACATGCCGCGCTGGCGCCGGCCGTCGCTGCTCGAGGCCCGTCGTGCCGATCCTGGGCGGCAAGCGTCCTCCTACCGGCTGTCGATGCGCTTCACGGATGACCGCGCGGAGAGCCCCGACGTCCGCGTCGTCCGCTACGCGGTCGTGCCCCTGCTCGACCGCCCGGACGAGATCCTCGGCCTGCACCTGTCCGATCTCGAGTCCGGTGACGAGGTGCTCGCCGTCGGTGCGCAGGGTGCGTTCGTCGAGGTGACGAGCCCGAACGGTGAGCACGGCTGGGTGCATCGCACGACGCTCGGCGTTCGCCTCGCGCCGTCCGCCCCGAACCGCGCCAGCGCCGGCCCCGCAACGGAGGCCGACGACGCGCTCACGGCGCTGCTCAGCGCCCGCGGCCTGATCTAGCCCGCCTCAGCTCCGGCGCAGCACCAGCATGTGCTGGTGCGCGATGTTCGGGACGAAACCCGTCGGGTAGCCGTACGGTCTCAGCCGGGTCCCGGCCTGGTACCAGATGAGGTCGCCCTTCGGAGTGAGCCCGACCGCCGCGGCGCGCGCGGCCAGGTCCGCGCCGGTGAACAGGTAGCGGCCTTCCTGGTACGCGTCGCGGACGATCAGCACCGCGTAGCGTCCGTGACGCAGCACGCGTTCGAGCTGGGCGAGAACGCTCTGCATTCGATCGAGGAAGACCGGGTAGTCCGGGGCATTGGCGAGGTCCGCCGGATCCTCGCTGACCATCGCGTAGTCCGTGCGCCGGTTCGAGTGTGCTGCGGACAGCGCTCCGCCGGACATCGTCATCGGCAGCTGCACGTTGTAGGGCGGGTCCGTGGCCACGAAATCGACAGACTCGGGAGCGAGGGTCGGCAGGATCTCGAGGGCGTCGCCGATGCGCAGGTCACAGCCCGAGGCATCGAAGCCACGGGGCCCACCGGGATCGCTCGGCCCGAGGTCGACGAGGAGCGGGCCGTCGCCAGCACGTTCGGCGACCGCCTCGGCGACGACCCTGGCGTAGACCTCGGCCCATCCCGGCGCGAGCTCGATCCCGAGCGCCCGCCGCGGCCCTCGCGCGATCGCCGCTCCCAGGAGCGTCCCGCCGACCCCGGCGAACGGATCGAGGACGAGCTCGCCTGATCTCGTGAAGAACTCGATGAGCCGGGCCATGAGGCGCGGCGGCTTGTTCGCGCCGTGAGCTTTTCGCAACTCGTGTCCGAGCTCGGACGGATAGGCCGTCGTCCAGACCGACTTCGTGAAGTACAGCCACTCCTCGCCGCTCAGCTCGTTCAGCGTGTTCCGAGGGTGGCGGGCCATGGCCACCGAGCGTAGCGGCGCCAGTCCGCCCGGCCCTACTCGGTGAGCGGCGCTTCGTCGCCGGGCAGGACCGGGCCTTCCGTGATGGTCGTCTCACGCAGGCGCCGGATCGGCGAGTACCAGATGACCGCCAGGGACACGACGCCGCCCAGCAGGCCGAGGGCGAACGCGGCGCGCAACCCGGCCAGCTCGGCGATGACGCCGCCGAGGACCACGCCTGCCAGCGTCGCGAGCGTGGTGAAGGTGAAGAACGTGGCGTTGACCCGGCCGATGACCCGGTTGTCGACGCTCGACTGCACGAGCGACGTCTCGACGATCTCGTACACCGTCCCGCCCGAGTCGCCGATGAGCTGCTGCGCGACCAGGAACATGCCGCCGAGGAGCGGCGTGTGTGCCGGCGCGAGCGGAATCAGCAGGTTGCCGATCTCGAACAGGACCATGCCGACCAGGACCGTCTTGCCCACGCCGAATCGACGCGTCATCGCCGGCGCCGCGACCGAGCCGAGCAGGGACCCGATGCCGCCGATCGCGGCGATGACGCCGGTCGCGGCCGGGTCCAGGCCGAGCTCGTCGCGCGCGTACAGGAGGTAGGCGGTCCCGAAGACACCCCACAAGATGTGCGTCCCACCGTGGGAGAGCGTGAGGGCCCGCAGGACCGGGTCGCGGGCCACGATCCGGAGGCCCTCCCGAATCTCGCGCAGGACCGGCTCGCGATGTGAGGCCGGCTTGGGCGGCGGCTCGGGCTGGCGGATCCGGGCGAGGATGACCGCCGAGACCAGGAACGACGCCGCGTCGATGACGATGGCGAACGGCGCCTTCAACAGGTTGATGAGGAAGCCGCCGATGCCGAAGCTCGAGAACTCGGCGATCGAGCCGCTGGCCGTGATCGCGCTGTTGGCCCCGACCAGCTGTGCCCGCAGGACGACGGTCGGCAGGTACGACCGCTCGGCGACGTCGAAGATCGTCGACAGCACGGCGGCGAGGAACGCGACGACTACGAGCTGGGTCATGCCGAGGACGTTCGCCGCGAACGCGACCGGGATCGAGCCGAGGAGCACCGCCCGGCCGAGATCCGCGCCGATCATGATCGGGCGGCGGAAGAGCCGATCGACCCAGGCGCCGGCGAACAGCCCGACGAGGAGCGCCGCGACCTGCTCGACGCCGCGCAGCGCGGCGACGTCCATCGCGCCGGCATTGAGGACGAGGATCGCCGCCCAGGGCAGTGCCGTCCGCGTGATCAGCGAGCCGAAGATCGAGATCGTGCCGGCCGACCAGACGGCGAGGAAGCTGCGATTGCGCCAGATCGAGGCCCGCGCGGCCGAGGCGGTCATCCGCGGGAGGGTAACGGTGCGTCGGGGCGCCGTTGCGGTGTGGCACGATGCGCTCATGCCCGCGAGGTTCAGCAGCGAGCGGTTCGTCGGGCGCGAGCGGGAGCTGTCCCATCTCGCCGTGGCCCTCGAGGCTGCCGCCGACGCCCGCAGCCCGCGACTCCTCGTGTCCGGCGCCGGTGGGATCGGCGTCAGCCGGCTTGTCAGCGAGGCGGTGCGCCGCGTCGGGCGGCTGAGCGAGCCGTTCCAGGTCATCCGCTGCACCGCCGTGCCGGCGCGCTCCCGCGCCGCGTACGGACCGATCGTCGATGGCTTCACTCCCTGGCTCGCGGCGCTCGATGACGCCGAGCTCCAGCGCGCCGCCGGGGCCGGCGCCGAGCCGATCGCCCGCCTCCTGTCGGCCGTCGCGCCGCGGCTCGGAGGCGCAATTCGGCACGCCCGCCGCGAGTCAATCGCGCCGGGGCGACGCGGCGCATGGATCCCCGAGTCCATCCAGGGTTTGCTGGAGCGGGCAGGGGAGCGCCGGCCGATCCTGCTGGTCGTCGAGGACCTGCATCATGCCGATGCCGGGACGCGAGCCCTCGCGACATTCCTCGCCCGGGTCGCGCGCCCCGCCCGGCTGTGCCTCGTGCTGACCTACGGCACGGATCGCCTCTCGCGCGGCCATCCGCTCCTGCCGGAGCTGTCGGCCATCACCTCGTCCGCCGACCCGCCGGCTCGCCTGGAGCTGGGTCCGCTCGACCGATTCGACCTCGCCCGGCTCGTGACCGAGATCGAGGGCGAGCGCCCGACCGCTGCCGCGCTGCTCCTCGTGGCAGAGCGCTCCGGGGGCGACCCGCTCATCGCCGAGGAGGTGCTCGCCGCGCGACGCGAGCTGCCGGGCGTCTCACTCGGGACGACCCTCGGCG
>CAYXVP010000009.1:0-21197 GCA_964468305.1 uncultured Anaerolinea sp.
CGCTCCGCTATCCGCGGGACCGGCCGGTCAGGATGGACCGCATCGCGCGCGACCTCGACGTGGACCTCGAGAAGAGCGCCCTCGCCGGACGCGCCACGCTCGCGGGCCGCGCGATCGCGGCGAGCGTGGCCGAGGTCGCCCTCGACGCGGGGGACCTCGACATCCGCGCCGCCGCGGATGCCGCCGGGAAGCCGCTCTCCTTCCGCTCGACGGGCGAGAAGCTCCTCGTGACGCTCGAGAAGCCGATCGCCACCGGCGACGCCTTCGAGCTGCGCGTCGACTACGCCGTCCACCCGCGCCCCGGCGCCGGCGGGCTCTGGTTCTTCGGCCCGTCGAGGGACGAGCCCGACGTGCCGCTCCAGGTCTGGACGCAGGGCGAGGACGAGGACGCGCGCCGCTGGTTCCCGTGCGTCGACACGCTCGAGGAGCGGCAGACCGTCCGCGTGAAGATCACCGTGCCTGGCGGCTTCGAGGCGCTCTCGAACGGCGCTCTCGTCTCCCACGCATCCGCGAAGAAGTCGATCGGCGGGCTCGAGTCGATCGAGAGCTTCGAATTCGAGTGGGAAGAGAAGGTCCCGATCCCGGCCCACACCGTGACCCTCGTGTCCGGGAAGTTCGGGGGCCCCAAGGCCGAGGGGGACGGCTCGGGAAATGCCCGGCTGGACCTGGCCCACGAGGATCCTCATCCCGCCAGCCCCGCGGTCATTCGATCCGGCGGAATCGGGAAGTCACGTCCATTCCCTATCGGGCCGCGAGTCGCGGCGGTTCAGCGGCTCGCGCGTCAAGGACATTGTGGGACTGGCAAGGGCCGAGGTCGTCAGAGCGGGTCGCTCAGACCGACCGGGAGCTCGGCCGCACCGTCGGGCGATGGCGCCGAGCGAACTCGCCAGATCGAACGGATCAGGCTGGGCGCCGCCACCAGCGTCATCGCGACGGCGATGACCACCACGAGCAGGGGCAGTGGAACCCCCGTCGCGATGACCATGGTCCTGGCGCCGTTGCTCAGGGCGCCGTAGAGCAGCGCGGCGAGCACGACGCCGCTCGGTCGGAGCCCGCCCAGCACGGCCAACGCGAGGGCGACGTAGCCGAGACCTATCGGTCCGCCCCCACCCGGCCCGAGGACGGTGAACGCGCTGGCCATGCCTGCCAGCCCTCCGGACACCGCCATCGCCAGCGTCGTCGAGGTGCCGGGGCGCATGCCCGCGGACCTGGCGGCACTACCACTGAAGCCGGTGGCACGGAGCTGGAAACCGAGCGTCGTCCGAAACAGCAGGAATGACACGATCGCCGCCATCACCAGGGCGACGACGAAACCCCAATCAAGCCGTATCGTCGGCAGCTCGACCAAGCGCGGAACGGACGGAAGCCGCCCCGGTGGCCCCCCGAGCGGGCCGATGCTCGAGGCGATCAGCGCGATCGCCGGTGCAATCGCCACTGGGATCGCCGGCGCGATCAGGTTCAGCATCAGGGTGGTGATCACCTCGTGCGCCCCCGTACGAGCCTTCAGGAACCCGGGGATGAAACCGTAGGCGGCGCCCGCGATCGTGCCGCCGGTGAGCCCGAGCAGGACGACGATGGCCGGCGCCAGGTGACCTGCGATGAGACCAACCGTCACGGTCGCGCCGAGGCCGCCGACGAAGAGCTGCCCGTCGGCGCCGAGGTTCAACAGACCGGCGCGGAATGAAACGGTGAGGCCCAGGCCGACGAAGATGAACGGTGTTGCGCCGAGCAGCGCCTCCGTGAGCGGACGGATCGCCCTGGCGATATCGGCAGCCTGGCCGCTTTGGATGGCGGCGATCATCCGCCCGGGGTCGCCGATGGCGCCGGCGAGCATGGCCCTGTAGTCGTCGACGACTCCGGCGAGCGCGCCGCCGATCGCCCCGAGTGGGTCCGTCCCGATTCGGCTGAGGTGATCGAAGTCCGTGAGGACGATGAGGACCGCGCTGACGCCAAAGGCGGTGACGAGCGCGAGCCCCGGCACGAGCGCGCGGCGAAGCGGTTGCCTGAGCCTCGAGCTTGGGTTCACGTCCCGCATTGTCGGGCTGCGGGAATGGCTGGCGAGGAAGGATTCGAACCTTCAATCCCCTGATCCAGAGTCATCCTGCCGCATGCGCGGCGCTTCCGACCGTGGGCGGCCCAGCGAAACCGTTGCAGTTAGGGGATCGACGCGAACCGGCTGGCCCGGTCGTGTAGCGCCGGACGGCTCCGGCGAGTCTACAGACCTGGAGAGCGCCGAAGGACCCGACCGAGCTCGCCATCAAATCCTCCCGTGGGCCCCGGTAACCCCGGTACCTGCGTTTCGGGCTCGGCGGGTCCGTTGCAGGAGTGGAATCTTGAGCTAGACGTCTTGGGTTCTTGCTGCCCTGATCAGCGGTGGGCCTCGCCTCGAGACGCCTCCCAGTTGTCGATCAGGTGCAGCCCGACGATACAGCCGACCGCTCGGAGGGGGGCCGGCTCGCCGCGGGACCGGGCGATGAGCCATGGCCAGACCCCGATCTCGCAGCCCGGGAGACCGATGGCGACGGCGACCACCAGCGTGACGATCGTTTCGAGCAGCATGAGCGCGTCGAACCACCAGACCAGGTCGCTCAGCGGGCTGTCCCAGATCGTTCCGTGCGCGACCTGGCTCAGCGCCGCCGCCAGCGCCACGGCCGCGCCCGCCACCGCGAGCGTCGCGAGGCTCCAGCGCTCGGTGGGGGCTCGAGGCCGGAGCGATGTTGCGACGACCCCGACCATGGACACGAACAGGGCCAGCATCAGCGCGTCGAGTACGAGCAGGCTCGGCTCCGTCAGGTTCCTGGCGCCCCTGAAGGACGCGGGTCCGCCTTGGTCCGCGATGCTGACGAACGACTCGATGAGCAGGGCGACCAGCACGAGCCGAGCTGCCCTTCCGAGCGGACCTGTCCGCATCGTCTCATTGTGTCGTTGGTTCCGCTGCCGCGTGGTGCGCCGCGCCCCTAGAGGCAAGAGCTGCGGAACCAGGCCCGCGGTTACGCCGCCCTGTCTCCCGAATTCGACCCGCGTGCTGTTGGGACGTCTCTTGGACCGGCTACCGATCGACGGGGAGCTGCGTCTCCGCTCGATCACCGATCCTCCGACCATGCTCGCCATAGGCCGGCACCCTCATCGTGCCCGAGTCCGCTGATGAGCGCCAGCGAGCGCCAGGCGTCGAACGAAAACGCTAAGCCGATAGCCGCCTCGAAGTCCACGCCGCCTATCGCTGTCGACGCCGAATCCCTGCGTCAGGAGACCAGCCGACGCGTCGAGTCCGGCGAAGATCGGCGCCAGGACCGCACTGGCCTCCCGTGACCGCGCCGCATGGCGGAACAGGTCGTCGGTAATGCGCAGGCCTCGCCGACAGAAGGTATAGAGGTCGACAATGGCGCGCCGAAGGCGCGCGGCGGGATCTTGGATCCCGACCCAGCTCGACGGATCGGGGCGTGGATTCTCGCTCGGCCACTCGTGCTAACAGGCCCCGCAGCAGTCGACCCCACCTCAGCCGGGCATGGGCTCGCTGACGCTCGCGGTTCTGTGGTCCGCGTCACATCCTCGCGCCCCTTGGCGAGCTTAGCTTCCGGTCACCCGGCGAACACGGGTAAGGAGGACTCCATGCGCACTCGTGGATCGCAACCGGCCATGCTCGTTGCGGCCGTGCCGCTCCTCGCTGCAGCGTGCAGCGCCGGGGGGACGCCGGCCCCCTCGGCGATGCCCTCCGAGTCGGGCATGGCTGAGATGAGTGAGATGCCGATGTCCTCGGAGCTGGCCAATCTGCACTGGAAGCTCGCCGCGACCGGCGTAGCGAACGGCGCGAGTGTCACGGATAACTCGGTGACTCTCAACGTGGCCGCCGACGGCTACACGTTGAGCTGTCCCTGGGCTGGGAAGCCGAACCAGCCGACCGTGGGCCACTACCACCTCGAGCTCGACCACGCACTCGTGAACATGTACTGCACGCCAACAGCGACCATCAGCTTGCAGAACGTCGCGCCGGGAAAGCACACCCTGACCGCGATCCCCGCCACCGACTCGCACGACGAGCTGACCAACGCTGAGGTCTCGATCGAGTTCACGTACCAGCCCACGAGCCCGCTTCCGGAGATCACAGCCAAGTCGAATCCCGGGACTCCGTCGATCCAGATCCTGTCGCCGGCTGCAGGATCGACCGTCTCACGTGACTTCACGGTCAAGGTTCAAATCACGAACTTCGAGGTCTCGGGGCCGCTCTTCGGCAAGGCCGACCTGGCCGGGTACGGGCACTGGCACCTGAACGTGGACTCGACCACCGCCGGCATGATGGGTATGGCGACCATGCTCGGAATGAGCGACACCGACACCTTCCGGGCGTCGACCGTGGGCCTCTCGCCGGGCAAGCACACCTTCTTCGCCCTCCTGGTCGACGACCAGCACGCGCCGATCAACCCACCGGTCGAGGCACAGATCGACCTCGTCGTTCAGTGAAGACCGCCATCGCCGGACCGACGGCTCGCCTCGCCGCCACCGGGGGCCACACGGCGGCGATGTTCTGTGCCACCGTGCTCGTTGTCGCGGCCTGCGGATCCGGGGCCGCGGCATCGGGCTCCACCTTCAGCGGGGCGTCGCCTCCACCTGCCACCCCGGCGCCATCCACATCGGCGCAGCGGCCGTCCGGATCCGGCACAACGGTGACGCTGTCGCTGAAGGAGTACTCGATCACTCCGGCGACCGTCACGCTCAAGGCGGGAACAGCGGTTACGTTCGAGGCGCGCAACGATGGGACGATTAACCACGCCCTCCTCATCAGCGGTAGCGGCGTGAACGTGGCGACGAAGGATCTGGCGTTCGGGCCGGGTATGACGGAGACGATCACAGCCACCCTCCCCGCCGGGACCTACACGTTCATCTGTCCTGTCGACGGACACGCCAGTCAGGGAATGAAAGGGACAATCACCGTCACGCCCTGAGAGCACCGCTACCGTCGAGGCTCTGCGTGGATCATGAGGTCAAGGAGCATCTGCCGTGACCGAGAGTGTGGGCGGCTTTCCCGTCAGCCGTGCGTCCTCGCTGCCGACCGTCACAGGAGCGCGGATGGCCGAAGTCGACAGTCTCGCGGTCGACGAGTTCGGGATCGACATCCTCCAGATGATGGAGCAGGCCGGATCCCACCTCGCTGAGCTCGTTCGCGTCCTGCTGGGTGGCGACCTCGGGGGCAAGCGGGTCGTCGTCGCCGTCGGGCCCGGGAACAACGGCGGCGGCGGCCTTGCCGCGGCCCGGCACATGGCGAACCGCGGTGCATCGGTACGGGTCATCCTCGCCCGCCCGGTGAACAGGCTGAGCGAGGCCGGCCGCCATCAGCTCGCAACGCTCCTCCAGATGTCGGTCGACTGCTGCGTGGCGATCTACGACGTGCCCGATGACGAGCTCGACCGCGAGTTCGCATCGGCCGACGCGATCGTCGACGCGGTCCTCGGTTACCGAGCCACGGGAGCGCCACACGACGGCGTGCTCTGGCTGGTTGACCGTGTCTCTCGGGCCACGGTCCCGGTCATCAGTCTCGACCTGCCGTCGGGAATCGACGCCGACACTGGCGCGGCGCAAGGGCCGGCGGTCACCGCCGCGGCAACGCTGACGCTCGCGCTCCCCAAACCCGGACTCTTCCGGGGGGCCGGACCGCAGCGTGCAGGTCGCATCTTCCTGGCGGACATCGGGATCCCGGGCGCGATCTACCGGCGGCTTGGTCTCGACGTCGGCGTGCCGTTCGCGGAAGGGCAGATCGTCCGCCTCGAGGTTGACGCGTGACGGTGATGCAAACGCCGGCGGAGAGTCGATTGCACGCGGAGAAGCTCGGCCTCCTCCGCGAGCTCGAGCTATTCAGCGGCCTGTCCGAGGCCGACATTGAGGCGATCGGCCACGCCACGACGATGACCCACTGCCGTCCCGGCCAGGTGATCCTCTCGCCGGACGACCCGCCCGACCGGATCCACATCCTCAAGAAGGGCCAAGTCCGGGTCTACCGCGTCACGCCCGATGGCAGGCAGTTGACACTCGACCTGTACGACAAGGGCACGATCCTGGGCGACATGCGCCTGCTTGGCCAGGACCGGCTGGCGGAGGGATACGCCGAAGCGATCGACGCCGCGGTGATCTGCACGATCTCCCCGGACGAGCTGCGCAAGCTCGTCGAGCGCTACCCGACCATCGGCGTCAACATCATCACCTTTCTCTCGCGACGCCTCCAGGAGGCCGAGCGCGAGCTCGAGGCGATGGCCTACAACCGGGTCGGCCAGCGGCTCGCTCGGAAGCTCATCGACCTCGCACAGCGGTTCGGGGTTGAGACCGTCCGCGGCACGCTCATCAAGGCGCGGCTCACCCAGCAGGAGCTGGCAGATATGATCGGCACCACCCGAGAGACGCTCGCTCACACGCTGGCGGACTTCCGCGGACGGGGCCTGCTCGATACCGCACAGCACGAGGTGCTGATCCGCGACGCCGAGCGCCTGTGCGAGGTCGCCGAAGGCCAAGGCGGCGACGACTGACCGGGCGCGCCCGGGTGCAAGCGCTAGGAGGACAGGCGGCCTTTGCTTGGCCGCTCCGGAGTTATCAGGCCGCCGCCCGCAACGCAACCGGCACGTCGTCGGCCGTCAGCCAGGCGGTGTAGGTGGCCGCGCCCCGAGTCTCGTCGAACTCGCCTTGCCAGACGGCCATCGCGCGGTTGAGCCAGGCGTAACGGTCGTCATCGGTGTCGAACACCAGGGCCGAGGCCATCCGCCAGCGGTGGGGTCGTGTCGGATCCGCCCCACGCAGCCCGAAACCCTTGGCGTCCCAGCGGATGACCGCCCCATCGTCGGTGTGGATGTCGCCACCCGGGTTCGTCCGGCACAGCTCGTCGACCGGGTTAGTGAACCCCGCGCGGACGGCAAGGTAGGCGCAATCTGCCGCGTAGAACGACCAGCGCAGGTCGCCCGACAGCAACGGGCCAGCGACCCGGCCGACGCCGCTGCCGATGAGCTCGCCCTCGCGGCCATCAGGCGCCACGACCGGCGTCGTCTCGTCGGTGTAGCGCAGCTCCGCGGTAAACAGCTGAATGGTCTCCATGTCGGTTCGCTCCCAGGGTCCGTCCTTGATCTGGGGCAACGTAGACCTTCAATTACCCTTTAATGTCAAGCGGCCTATCCTCTGGCCATGCGAATCGGAGAACTCGCCCGCGGGAGCGGCCTCGCCCCCTCCGCGATCCGCTACTACGAGCAGCTCGGGTTGCTGCCCGAGCCGGCCCGGACGGCGTCCGGCTATCGGTCTTACAGCAGCGACGCCGTATACCGCCTGACCTTCATCCGGTCGGCCCAGGCGGTCGGCTTGACACTAGCCGAGGTGGGCCAGGTGCTGGGCATCCGCGATGCCGGTGAGGCGCCCTGCCGTGTCGTCACCGAGCTCATCGACCGGCGGTACGCCGAGGTTCGAGCGCGGATAACCGAGCTCCAGGCCCTCGAGCAGGATCTGTTGCGGCTGCGAGAGCGGGCAGAACGCCTCGAGCCGCGTGACTGCGACCCGTCCGGCATCTGCCACGTCATCCCAAAGGTCGTGTCGATCGCGAGGTCGATATCCGCGGGTGAATGAACTGTCCGTAGAGTCGTAAGGTCGGCGCGGCTGCGTCAAGCGCGGCTCTTACAACGCAACGGGCACGCTCTCGCTGTCAGGGGATGTATCCCCGTTTCAGATTTGGGATTTGGCTGGCGAGGAAGGTTTCGAACCTTCAATCCCCTGATCCAGAGTCAGCCAACGACAAGCGATGTGCGCGGCAGAGTGGGTTCTACGACCAAAGCGGTCTCACCCAGGGGAACGTCGAGGAAGTGGGGCAGGGAATGGAGGATGATCTTCCAGGGACGTGCTATCGCGCCGTCCCTGGCCGTGCTCGATTTCTACAGAATGTGGAAAAGGGTGCGGTTGGCGTCGACCCCACCCGCGGGAGGCGCGACATTGTAGTACGTCACGTACCCCTTGGTGACGGCGATGCCTTCGAAGATGCCCGGTGGGGCCCCGGGGCCGTGACAACCGACGGTCAGGACGCCCGAATTGCCGTCCGAGAATTCGATCCTGAGAACGGCAGTGCCGTTGGCGCGCGAGCTCAATGGCCCGATGTTGTCAACGAAGACCGGCGTCGGGTTGGCCATGTTGGCGAGCACCCAGCTCACGAGCTCCTTGACCTTGTAGGTCCCGCTTCCGCCGCCGGATCTGGTCCAGGTACCTCCTCCGGTCACAGCGCCGGATCCACCGTTGCTTCCCGCCGGCGCGACGAACGTCCCTGCCCCCGTCAGAGTGATCGTGTCGCCGCCGTTGGCCGCCGTGGCGGATGCGACGCCGCCCGGATTGATTGGACCAGGGGGTGCAGCGCCGACCAGGCTGATGATGTCCCAGCGGACAGCTTGCGCCCCGCCCGCCGTGGCTGATGCGGGTCCAAAGGCTGCCAGTGCCAGGACGACGATAGCCAGCGGCGCGACTCTCTTGTTCCGCATTCTTTCCTCCTTATCGAGCTCCATGGCTCCAGACCACAGACGGGTCACGTGTGTCCTATCGCGAGATCGTGATCCGGCCCGTCTTCATCGTCGCCGGGCCGAAGGCGCCCACTCCCGGCACCGTGAGCAGGTGCCAGGCGACGCCTGCGCCACCGGCCGCCTGCGTCGAGACAAACGGAACGTTCGTGAGCGTGACGGCCAGCGGTCCGCCGGACGTCTTGCCGATGACATGGATCGTTGCGGTGCCGCTGAAGGTCGCCACACCTTGATCAGAGACGGTGAGCGAGCCGGGCGTCACCCGGCCCTGGACGTGCATCTGCAGCACGCTCTGCCATGGCCCAAATGGGAACGAGCCCGAACGGCCGGCCATGACGCAAAGGAATGAGCCACCCGAGCTGGTCGCGGTGAACCCCAACTGCGACGTCGTCCCGAGCGGTCCATCGACGACGCCACCACCCCGCACAGCGGGCCCGGAATGGGCCGTGGCCGTGGGCGCGAAGAGGGTCAGCGCCGCCGAGAGCAGGAACGGAGTCAGCCAGCGAGTAGTGCGTTTGGTCGCCATCGGACCTCCTTCTGCGAGAAGGGCGGGCGGTGGTCCTCCAAACCTCCGACGAGCCCGTGAACATGCAGGCATCGCGATGGAGATGGCGTTGCGGGGTGCCGGCAACTATCCAGGCGGGCCGGGCTCACCAGTGGCTCGGCGCGGGCGAGGTGGCCGCGGCTGTGACCCGCGCGTCGTTGCCTCCCGCTGTCGCGGCCACCGTACGCCGGATGCGCCGCGTCGTCTACGCCTACGGGACGTCGTATTGAGGGAAAGGCGGTGCCTGCGCGCACCAGAGGCGGTGCTCGATGCCTTTCCTGCGCCCGCAACCACCAGCCTGGCGAGGGGTATCTCCAGCCTCGAGCTGACCTCGAGCATGTAGCTCGGTGTGTGTGGCGGGCGGGCTCAGGCAGGGTCCCCGCGTGGCTCCAACCAAAGCCCTCGCATCGCCGCATCGTACCTCTTGACATTCAAGTCCGCTTGAAGGTCTAGGATACCTCCGAAGCACCTAGGAGGCAGCTCCGATGACGGACCTGATGCAGCCCGCTCGAGTGGTCAACGACATCCGATCGTTCTTCGACGCGACCCAGGCTGACCCCCAAGCAATCCGGGCCGTCCTGCCCGCGGGGATCCGACTGCTCGCCAAAGGGCGACCCGCGAGCCCAACCGAGATCGCAGGGGCGGCGAACCTACCGCTTCCGCGGGTCGAAACAGCGCTACGTGACCTCGGTGACGTCGAGTGGACGCCGGACGGTCGAGTCGAGGGCATGGGCCTGACGCCGCGTGAAACGCCGCACCGGATCAAGATCGGCGAGGCGGAGATGTTCGCCTGGTGTGCGATGGACACCTTGTTCTTCGCCGCAATCCTGCATCAGGGAGTGGAGATCGAATCACCCGGCGGCGCGACCGGCGAACCGCTTCGAATCGCCACCGACGGGCGGCGGATCATCTCCGCGGACCCACCCTCGATCGTCGTCTCCTGGTTTGTCGACCCGTCCGTAGCGGGCGTCCGCGCCGCGGCATGCCAGTATGGACACTTCTTTAGCTCGCCCGAGGGCGCGATCGGCTGGTTGTCCAGCTACCCGAAGGGCGGCGTACTGCAGCTCGAGGACGCACTCGAGGCCGCGCGCAAGTCAGCTGTCACCGACTTTGGCGCCACGCCATGACCATGCACGACTCCGTCGCGCCCGGCCGCCTGCGCGAGATCGCCTTCGGCCTCCTGCTTCGTGACCCACGTCCGATCGAGCCTTCCGACCTTGCAGTCGCGGCCGGTATGCCTGACGACGTGGTTCGTGCGACGGTCGCGTCGCTGGCGCATGGTGGCTGGCTCGACCTCGATGACGACGGGCGGATCGTCGGCTCGGCCGGCTTGTCGCTCTCCACCGGGCCGCACGCCCTGAAGCTGGGCGACGCGGAGTTTCGGACCTGGTGCGCCTATGACGCGCTCGGGATAAGCGCTGCCCTTGGGGCCAACGCCATCGTACAGACGACCTGTGGACGCTGCGGCCGGACGATCGAGCTTGGGTTCCGGGGAGGCGAGCCAGAACGAAGTGGGCCCGAGCTGCTGTGGCTGGCGGACAGCGACGGCGACCTCCGCGGCAGCTTCTGCACGCCGACTGTGCTTCTCTGTGGCGCGGAGCACGGGGCAGCCTGGGCCATTGCTCATGGAGGCCGGGGACGGCTGGTCGGCCTCATAGAGGGCGTCACGCTGGGCGGCGGGGCCTGGGCCAGCTACGCGACGACCGCCCAACGACTCATGCCCTCATGACCCACAAGGTCGAGATCCTCAGGTTCCAGGACTGCACGAACCATCCTGCGGCGCGGCATCTGCTCGAGTACGTCATCGCCGAGGTCGCGCCCGGCACGCCGATAGAAGACGTCGATGCGACCGATCCGGCGGTGGCGAAGCGTCTCCGCTTCCCCGGCTCGCCGACGATCCGTATCGATGGCGTCGACGTTGACCCGACATACGTCGATCCCGGCGACTACACGCCGCGCTGTCGCCTCTACCGAACGAACGCTGGCTTGCGGGGCCTACCCGAGCGGCGCTGGATCGAGGACGCCCTGCGCTCGTGAACAATCGATTCGACCTGGTGATCATCGGCGCGGGTGAGGCTGGCCAGGCGGCAGCTCATCTCGCCCGGCACCGCGGATCGTCGGTGGCCATCATCGATCGCGAGCTGTTCGGCGGGTCCTGCCCATTCTGGGCGTGCATGCCATCCAAGGCCCTTCTCCACGCCGCGGCGCTGCACACCTCCGGTGATGGCTATTCGTGGCCGCGGGCGTCGGACCTCCGGGACTGGATGATCGTTCGTGAGCGACCCCGCGACTGGCCTGACGACTCCGGCCACGTCATGGACCTGGAACGGGCAGGCGCGACGGTCATTCGCGGCGACGGCCGGATCGATGGGCGAGGCAACGTCGTGGTTCGGACCACCGACGCCGAGCAGCGTCTCTCGGCGAGGGCGATCATCGTTGCGGTCGGGTCGAACTCGACGATCCCGGACGATATCGACGGGCTCGACCAGATCAAGCCCTGGACGAATCGCGAGGCCACGACGGCGCGGGAGCTCCCTCGAAGCCTCGTGATCCTCGGCGCCGGCCCGACCGGCGTCGAGATGGCACAGGTGTACGCCCGCTACGGCGTGCCGACCGTCCTGGTCAGCGACCGCGACCGGATCAATCCGAAGGATCATCCGCGGAGCTCGGCGACGGTCGACGGCGTGCTGCGCCGCGACGGCGTCGACATCAGAACCGGCCTTCGGGCAAGACGCGTCCGCCCGCACGCGGGAGCAGACGATGCGCACCTCGTGAAGCTATCGGATGGCTCGCCGGTTGAGGGCCACGAGATCCTGCTCGCGATTGGCCGGACAGCGCCGCTCGAGCGGCTCGGGCTCGAGACCATTGGCGTTTCGATCGTCGATGGCCAGCTACACCCTGATGACCAGCTTCGAATCGCGGACGACGTCTACGTCGCCGGCGATCCCGCCGGTCCCGAGATGCACACGCACCTCGCGGTCTACCAGGGCGAGATGGCGGCACGGATCGCGCTTGGCGAGGACGTCCGGCCGGATCATCGCGCGATCCCGCACGCGATCTACACCGACCCGCCGGCGGCCGGTGTCGGGCTTCAGGTGGAGGAGGCGATCGAGCGGGGCTACGACGCGTTCGAGGAGACGACCGACTACGCCACGAGCGCGCCGGGCTACCTCGCCGAGGCCCAGGGACACGTCACGATCGTCGCCGACCGTCGCGCCCGGGTCTTGCTCGGCGCGTTCATCGCCGCACCCGGTGCGCCGGACGCCATCGGCGAAGCCGTGCTTGCAATCAAGGCACACACGCCGCTCGATGTCCTGGCGGACACGATCCACCCGTTCCCGACGACAGTGCGGGTGCTGGGCGGGCTTTTCGCCAAGGCGGCGCGCCGAGCGGCGTGAACCTTGAAGGCGTGTGCGCGGCGCGTCGAATCTGAGGCCGCTTTGGAGATCGTCGGTGCCCGAATTTGCGGATGCGCTCGGCACTTCCGAGACCATCCGGATGTCTTCCGTCAGGCGCCGTCCTCAGCCATCGCCATCACCAGCTCGCCCACCTCGATCAGATGCCCGTCGGGGTCCCGGATGTAGGCACGAATCTCACGACCATGGTCCTTTGGCTCGGTCAGGAAGTGGGCGCCCTTCGCGGACCACTCGCGATATGCCTTGTGGATATCACCGACCCGGACGTTGAGGAACGCGCTCGTTCGGTCGGGGTCCGGCGGCGTCTCCAGAGTCACCGTCGGTTTGTCATCGGTTGGTCCGCCACCCTCGTTGAGGATGAGCCACGAGTTGGCGACCTTGATGATCACCGGGTCGCGCTCGAAGACGACGCGGCCGTCGAACACTGACCGGTAGAACTCGCGCGACCGGTCCTGGTCGGAGACAACGAGGAAGTGGGCGAGAACGAAGCCATCGCCTTGTGGCAGAGGGAGATCATCCCGGTTCATTGCCACCTCCTTAGCAGGCCCCACCGTGACCTCGGGTGATGTAATTATCAGACCCTGTCCACGCTCGTTGCCAGCAGCAACCCGCCGCGCGACATCGACCCCGAAGACGAGCTGGGCTCTTTGGATCCCGGGGGCGATCGACGGCGTGTCCAAGCGGCGCGGAGCGCGGCGAGGGTCATCGTGATGGTCGAGGTGGCTGGCGAGGAAGGATTCGAACCTTCAATCCCCTGATCCAGAGGCATGCGACTTGCGCCTGGCCACTCGCCAGTGATTCGTGCTCGAATGAGTCTTGCTTGCCCGGGCTCCGCGCTATCTGCTGGATGAGTCAGGTGCCCATCCGAAACGCCATCAGGAGCCCATCAAAACCCGGATGAACCAGTGCCTACGGACCTCCCAATGGAGCTTGCCGTAGCGCCGACCAGGCAGGGCAAGAGGTTCGTCCTAGGCCGTTTCGCAGAGCCTAACGCGGGGTACTGCCTGCTCGGATTTCGTCTTTCAATTCGGAGGGGCAACGTCAGGCGTCGGAGCGGGGACGCCGCCAGGCGGGGTGACGTCCAAGCCTGGAATCTGCCTGAACTCAAGAGCGCGACCGTGGAGGTCTCGACCGGCGAAGCCGCCTATGCTCGTGGGAGTTGGCCTCTGGCCGAATGGATCGAGTATGAACTCGACGCGATCCATCCCTCCACCGATGAGTTCGAGGTCAAGACTTACACGGTAAACGGATCGCAGGCTCCCGAGCGCATCGTCGACAAGGCCGACACGTTCGAGCGAGGCCCCCGCTTCCATTGGCCCCGACGAGGAGGTTCGGCAGTCGCTCTCGCCCTCAGCCGGCGCCCACCACCAAAGCCGAACCTGACCGGCCTCATACGCATCCCTTGTGAGGTCGAGTGAGACGCAGGTCATGGAACCCAGGATCCCGGTCCCGACTGGGGCGACGCTTTGCAGTCGACCTGTCGGCGGAGACGGCGCACCGCCTTGGAGCACCGCAGCAATTCCTATCGCAGCCACTGCCGCCACCAAGAGAATCTGGCCGGACACCTCGCGCAACACTCCCAGCGTCGATCGCAGCGTCGATCGCACGCTAGTCATCGCGGTCGGGCGTGGACTCCCCAATGCGTCTGCCACCATCTGGTCGGCGTCTATCCAGCCGGTTCGGTTGCCTCGAGCCCGGAGCATGGTCCCAATGTCTTCGTCGTCGACGTTCACGGGGTTTCCTCCTGGGCGATCGCCGTTACCAACGCCTTCCTGGCACTCCAGAGTTGCGACTTGACGGTTCCCGGCGACACACCAAGCACATCGGCGATCTCGTCCACCGGGCGGGACTCAAGATGATGTAGGACGAGCAGGGCTCGCTTCGGAGGGTCCAGTCGCTCAAACGCCCGTTCCAAAAGGTCTTTAGAGGCGACGTCGTCCTCCGGCGACCTGTGCGATCCCTCGCTTGCGCTCCCGGTCACGGCAGTTTGCTCGACGACTACCCGCCGACTCCGCCGCTTGATGGCGTGAGGCGACTCGTTTATCAGTATTCGAGTAAGCCACGCTCGAAAGCCTTCGACCCTGCGGAGCGTTGAATTGCGCTGCCAAGCTATTCTCAACGTTTCTTGAACTACATCTCGTGCGTCGGATTCGTCCGGCTGGATCGACATGGTTTAGCTATTGGTCGAGGTGCTGCAACAGCCAATACGGCGCAGGAAGAATCTACTACTGGGACTGCTGTGGTGGTAACGCCAACTGCAACTCGTGTCTGTGGTGCCCGAACAATTGTCCTCAGTACGCGTGGTGCAACGGCCAAAACAACTACAAATGTACAGCGGTGGTGGCGGGTTCAGCGTGTTAGGACGCGCCTATGCGGTCTCTGCCGATCCGCTTCCCGGACTGCCAAGCCGCGGTCGGCGGGCGGGTGTTGGCGCGATCATCGGGCTCTTCGGCTTCTCTGTTGGCTTGCTGGTACCCCCCGGCGCGGAGCAATTCGCAACCGCAGCAGTCTTGGCCACCGCGTCGCTTGGAGTCGGCATTCTCTCGTCGTGGTCGCCCTGAGGCTTCTCGATGGTGGGAACCATCCTCCCCGTCGTGTACGGGCAACGGGCTTCAGGAGAACTGCCCATTGGACATTGGCTCCATTTGGCCAGCTCAGTGGTTGGTGCGGCGCTGCTCGGGACTTCACTTGGAGCGTTAGGAGCAATAGTCGGGCTCGACAGTAGCGTGGCAGCCGAGGTCACCGCAATTGTGGCCATTGCCTATGTCGCGGCAGCTCTCGAGCTAGTCCACCTTCCTGCGCCGGAGCGTCATGCACAAGTGCCAGCCGCATGGCGCGCGCAATACCCGCCAGTGGTGATGTCCATCGGATATGGCGTGACCCTGGGCGCTGGAGTCTTTACCCATATCTGGGTTTACAGCTTCTATCCGCTCCTGGTGTGGATCTTCCTTGCGGCAGGGCCTTGGGTGGGCTTGCTCGTCTGGTCGGCTTTCGGCCTCGGCAGGGCGTTGCCTGTGCTGGTCATTGGAACGCGCACAACAGATATCCAGGAAGCATTCCAGGCCACCCAACGCCTTGAACCATGGTCACAAGTTGTGTACGTGCTGGACGGGCTGATATTGGCTCTGATTGCCGGCTACCTCCTTGGGGTCTCGGTGCCTCTCTAACCGGGCTTCATGTCGCCTCCGGGGACGGAAACGGCAAAATCACCATTGCCCATCTGCTACCCCGTCAAGTGGCCGCTTACCGGGTCATCACTTGGAACGAGCGGCCTCGGGTCTCGCGGCTCCGTACCTGATCCACTTACGTCGCTCCCACCTACCGCCGCCTCGACCCCGCCAGCCGGTCAGCCGGCGAGGCGGTCGCGTGTCGTGTCAGGAGGTCTACGTCCGCAAGGGCGATGTAGCGCTTGACCATGTCGAGCGACGTGTGGCCGAGGATGCGCTGCAGACTGAACACGTCGCCGCCGTTGACGAGGTAGCTCCGGGCGAACGTATGGCGCAGCGAGTGCGGGCTCAGCCGGCCGACAACGCCAATCCGGTTCTTGAGCCGCCGCAGCATGTGCTGGAGGCCCCGGCTGCTGATCTCGCCACGCCGCCCGAGGAGCAGGGCGTCGTCGGGCTGCCCAGGTCCGCGCTGGCCGAGGTACCGGACGATCGCCTGCCGGGCGGTCGAGCCAACCGGAACCATCCGCTCGCGTGAGCCCTTGCCCCGGACCTTGAGCGTCCCGTCGGGCCGGAGATCGCCGGGTTGGATGCTGGCCACCTCGGACACGCGGAGCCCCGTGTCGAGCATCAGCAGCACGATCGCCCGATCGCGCACGGAGCACACCGACAGCAGGCGTCGGAGCAGGTCGTCCGCGACCGGCTCGATGACTTTGTGTGGGACACGCGGCCGGCGCAACCCGCGGAGGGCGGCCGCCTCGGCCAGGCCCTCCGCTGCCAGCCAGTTGCCGAGCACCCGTAGCGTCCGGACGTAGCCGGCGACGCTGACCGGGGCAAGGGTCGTGCGGAGGTCGACGAGCCACGCCCGCAGCTCGGCCGGGTCGAGACCATCGACCGACCGATCTGGCCCAAGCGCTCGGACGAGCCGGACAGTGATCATGCGGTACCACTCGGTCGTCCGCGGCGACGCGCCCTCGGCGGCCTTCGCGGCGAGGAACAGCTCGACCGCTCGACCGAGCGTCAGGGGCCCGCGCGAATCAGGTGCCCACAGATCAGGGCGCGGCGAATCAGGTGCCCAAAGATCAGTAGAGTCAGGTGCCCAAGCCATCTCGTCAGCTCCTCGCTGACGAGGCGTGGGAGCCGTCAGGCCACAAGATGTTGGGCTCTACCGTTCGGCGCGCGCCGTATCTTGTGTATTTGGCTGGCGAGGAAGGATTCGAACCTTCAATCCCCTGATCCAGAGCCAGGCGACGTACCACGCTGCGCTCGCCAGTGGTTTGCGCTTGAAACGGGTCTCGTGTGCTCCGTCTTCTCTGATTTCCGGGAGAGTCAGATGCCCATCCGAAAACGAATTAGGCGCTCATCCAATCGCCCGGATGAGTTGAGGTGCCCATGCACCTCGCCCGAGTGTACCGTGGCCGCCCGGGTGGCCGAACTGGACGAAGCTCAGAGGGAGGATAAGGAAAGTCCAGGGTGATGGACAACCGCACCGCCCGAGACGTAAGGGCAAGGCCGGCAGAGCACCATTGTCGGGTGTCAGGAGTGGGCCGACGGCGCGGCCGCCCTGCGAAGCCGAGGTTCGCAAGGGCGTCCGGCTGCCAATCAAATCCGAACAACCCCTACGCCGGGATGTCCCTGATCTCTTCGCATAGCGAAGCTCACGATAAGGCCGCCGTGCCGCCCGCCGACTTGATTCCGTGAACGGGCGCACCCCTGGATCTGCTGGTGCGAGCGCAGGAGGGTGAACGTGCCGCGCAGCCCGGTCGGCCAGGCGCCATGCTCACCCCACACTGCGCGTGACTACTTGCTCGCGGGTGTTCCCTGCGGCTCCATCGAGGCAGCGGCCGCCAGAACAATTCTCGTAAGGTCGTCGATGGACATGGGCCCATCGACCGTGATCACCGTTCCTTTGTCATCGACTGGCCACGCAAACCTCGCCTTGGCCAAGGGCAGCAACTTCTCCCCATTGGAGTCCGGGGCATCGCTGATGATGAAAACGTACCGTGCACCCAGGTCCACACGGGGTGCGTCGTCGACGTACATGGTGTAGCAGTCAATTGTGCCGCCTTTGAGAGGGACGGTCCCGCCCTCGATAAGAAACTGGCTTGGACCAGCGCTCAATGAGCCACTGATCGCATCGCCGATCACGACGTCGACGGGCGTGTAGATCAGGGTTTGGGCGTTAGGATTCGGGTTGGGGCTGCTCGGTGCCTCTGGGAAGCCTGCAGGTGGGCCGCCGTCCGGCGTGTTGAAAATCGCGGGTTCGAAGCTCACCACATCAGCCACTACGAAGTCCCAACCGTAGCCGGCCAGGGTCGCTGTTGTATAGGGCGCATAGTCGACAAACAGATCTGCAGTCCCGCAGAAATGCGGTGATTCAGTTGGGGCCGACGCGGTGGCATTCGGCGTGGATGTCGGCGGCGGAACGGAAGAGTCCGGCGGTGCCAAAGATGCACTTGATCCCGCATAGCAGCCGCCGACTAGGAATAGGGCTGCCAAGCCCAGCGCGACGGGGGCGTAGTGAAGGAAGCGAACCCCGGCTCTCATGGGACCACCCCGCTGTAAACGTCGGCAAGAGCGCTCGTATCGTCGATTCTCGGGCCCGAATTTGAGCCCATCCCCAAGCAGGACGCCTTGGATCCAACATTGTTGACCCCCGCCGAGTTGTGCCACCAAATGTGATCCAAGCCCATCAGATGATCGATCTCGTGACACAGTGCTCCGCGATCAGAACCGTCCGAAGGCCAGGTTACGGCGGTACTAAGCTTAAGTTCGCCCGTCTCATAGAGGCCGTCGCCGTTGTTGTCATAGCCGCCGCCACGAGCAACTATGCCACTCTCGAAATATGAGTAGACTTGAACCTCCGATCCGGATTGAGTGCCGTTATAGAAGAATGGATTCGATGCGGCAACGGCGTTGAACTGATCGAACATGAACGTGACATCGCCAGACACGTCGACCGTACCGCCGCCGGTCTTCGGCATGGAGTGCACACCAGCGGCGATGAAGTAATGACGGGTCACGCTCAAGCCATTCGAGAGGATCGGCCAGCGATTGCAGGGCGAAGTGGGCGTGTGATTGCACGCGTACGGGTTGTCATAGAAGTGCGCGATTCGTTGAACCCATGCGACGGATCGAGCGGTCTCTCCGTACCGCCAAGCGCCGGCATAGAAGATGCCGCCCTTCGCCGAGAAGCTCGCGCGATCGCGGTACTGGTTACTCCATCCATTTTGACCGGCCGCGACGGTGTCGACTGTCGGATACCAATGCTCGACTCGCCCAGCGCCGTTGCTGTCGGTAAACGTTACGAGCGCCTCCTTGACCTGGGCGCTGGCGCCGGTGTAGTTGTGGACCTGCGACCACACAGTCGCGCAGTAGCGCGAGTGGCGGATTTCAACAGTTGCTATCAAGATCCCGTTGTATAGGATCTCTGTCGGATCTCCTTCGTCACCTGTGTTGTAAGGGCCTTGCACGCCGAGGGTGTAGATCGTGTGGCTGTTGTCGCCGCAGGCCGTGTTGACCGGGTTCGTGCCGTCATACGGCAAGGCGCTTACCGCACCAGTCGATACGATGCCCAAGCCGAGCACGCCGAGCAGGACAGCCGATATTCGACGGACATGCATGGCTGGCCGATGAGCGGTCACCTGCTGTCCTTCCAGCCTCTCATCCCGGCGCTTGGCCAGGTGGCTTCCTATTCTGCCTCCTTCTCCTGTCCTGACTCCTCTCGTCGAGTCAGAGCGGCCGGAAGGCTAGAGATCGCCACGTATCACCGACGCAGCTCTCCAATCTTGCTCTGGTGTGAGACTCGCGCACCGGACGGCTCGTGACGCCCGCCTTCGTAGGGCATCATGCTGCCCGTCGGCCCTCCTGAACATCCGGGAGAACCCTTGCCTTACACCGGCAACACCCTTGGTCCAAGCGCAGAGTGCGCCGATGCCCGAAGGCGCTGCGAGCACGGCATGTCGAGCGAAGGCGTCGCGGAATCAGCTCCGCGGGAACTTGAGGGCCTCCAGCAGTTTCCGTCACGTCCGAGAATTGGGGCGTCGAGCCTCCGTACCTGATGAGCGAAGCACGCCCGGTGTCGGGACTATCGTGGGCTCGTGAAGGCGCGCTAAGGGCGCGCATAGGGCGCGGACAGGTCACATTTGCCGGAGCACCTAGGCGCCGCGCGCCGATACAACCAGCCGTGGACAGAGTCGTCGAGCACCATGCCGCCGTCGCAATATGGCGCATTGGGCGACAAATCCCTCAGTGCGGACGTACAGATCGAGGCCATCGACGAGCCCGACTCCGATCTTTCTTGGATCATCGTGGGCTTGGTCGCCGAGTCAGAGAGCGCGTCCGATGACATCGAGCCGTCACTGTGGCCTCCCCCTCGTGAGCGTGCCCGCTGAGGCGCGCGCCTCGTCGACGCCGCAAAGTGATGACTGCGCGTCACATCATTGGTGCTTGGCGCGCCGGCCACCCCCCGCCAGCCAGTCGGCCGGCGAGGCTGTGGCATTGCGGGCAACAAGGTCGACGTCCGCCAAAGCAACATAGCGCTTGACCATGTCGAGCGTCGTGTGGCCGAGGATCCGCTGCAGGCTGAACACGTCGCCGCCATTGAGGAGGTAGCTCCGGGCGAAGGTGTGCCGGAACGAATGCGGGCTCAGCCGGCCGACGATGCCGATCCTGGTCTTGAGCCGGCGCACGACCTGCTGGATGCCTCGGGCGTCGAGCCGACCGCGGCGGCCGAGGAAGAGCGCGTCGTCGGATCGTCCCGACCCGCGGCGGCCGAGGTAGCGGACGATCGCCTGCCGGGCGGTCGAGCCGACCGGCACGATCCGCTCCTTCGCGCCCTTACCCTGGACGTTGAACGTGCCGTCGGCCCGGAGATCGCCGAGCCGGAGCGCCGCTGCCTCGGACACCCGCAGGCCGGTGTCGAGCAGGAGCAGCAGGATCGCCCGGTCGCGAACACCGGCGGCCGCCAGCAGGCGGCGCATCGCGTCGTCGGCCACTGGCTCGACGAGCTTGGACGGCACGCGCGGCTTGCGCAGCGAACGCAGGCCTGTAGCCCGGGCGAGCTCTTCGGCCGCCAGCCAGTTGCCGAGTGCCTTGAGCGTGCGGACGTAGCCGGAGACGCTCACCGCCGCGAGCGTGGCCCGGAGCTCGAGCAACCAAGCCCGCAGCTCCGCTGGGTCGAGGCCGTCGACCAGCCGCTCTTCGCCGAACGACCGCACCAGGCGAATCAGGATCATCCGGTACCACTCGAGGGTTTTGGCCGCGGCGCCCTCGGCCGCCTTGGCGGCGAGAAACAGCTCGACCGACCGCCCGAGGGTCAGGTGCCCCTGCGAGTCAGGTGCCCATCGATTCGGGCTGCCCGAATCAGGTGCCCAAAGATCAGGGGAGTCAGGTGCCCAAACCATGTCGTCGCCTCCTGGCCGACGGAGGTCTGGACCCGTTCGAGCCACAAGATGTTGTGGTTCAGTCGTCGTCGATCACCAAATCTTGTGGAATTGGCTGGCGAGGAAGGATTCGAACCTTCAATCCCCTGATCCAGAGTCAGGTGCCT
>CAYXVP010000010.1:0-20985 GCA_964468305.1 uncultured Anaerolinea sp.
CCCCGCCGAGGCTGATCGGCTTGCCGGTCACGCCGCCCGGAACCGTGTAGCCCTGGTGCATGGAGTAGGTGTCCATGAACCAGGCCATGATCTGCGCGTTCGTGTTGACGTCCGGCGCGGGGATGTCCTTCTCGGGGCCCACGAGGACCTCGATCTCCGTGAAGAAGCGGCGCGACAGCGCCTCGAGCTCCTTCTTCGACAGCTTCTTCGGGTCGACGATGACGCCGCCCTTGCCGCCGCCGTAGGGGATAGCGACCACGGCGCACTTCCAGGTCATCCACATCGCCAAGGCCTTGACCTCGTCGAGGCTCACGTCCTGGTGGTAACGGATGCCGCCCTTCGCGGGGCCCCGGCCGAGGTTGTGCTGGACGCGGTAGCCGGTGAAGACCTGGACGCTGCCGTCGTCCATGTGGACAGGAAAGGGGACGGTGAGCTGGCGGACCGGCTACCGCGGTAGCGGGCGCATGCCCTCATCGAGCCCGAGCCGCTCGGCGGCGGGATCGAACTGGCGTTGCGCCACCAGCCATGGATTGATCGGGGCGGCAACGTTCTCGGTGGTCATGTGTGTCAGGTGTCCTTCGTTGCGACGTGTCGATGGAGCTTTGCGGGCGCGCGTCGACGCAACCCTACGAGTGATGTTCGGGCCGCGAGTATAGCCGCGGAAGCGGGACTTCCGCCTGCCCGTTGGTACCGTCCCGCAACCTGAGCGCAACCTTCGGCCGCCGCGCCGAGCCTCCGGCGGCGCGCCGTTGCTTCGGCTCGTCAGCGCGGGCGAGAACCGGCTGTATAGAGCGCGACCGCACCGACGCAGCCGGGACCGAGATGCGGCCCGACCGACGGTCCGACCGTATCGATCGTCACCTTCGAGCGATCGATGCCGCCGGGGATCCGCGGCATCAGCTGCTCGGCAAACTCCTGCGGATCGGCCTGCGTCGTGTTCAGGATCGAGAGGCGGTCCATCGGCCGGACCGCGAGCAGCTCGACCAGCTTTTCGCGCGCCTTGCCGCGCGTGCGCACGCGCTCGGTCGTCTCGACCTTGCCGTCCTTGATCTCGATGATCGGCTTGACCGAGAGGAGCGTGCCGATGGCCGCCTGCGCGCCGCTGATCCGGCCGCCGCGCTTCAGGTATTCGAGCGTCTCCAATGCGAGATAGACCTGCAGGTCCTCGCGGCGACCGTTGACGGTCTCGGCGATCTCGCTCGCGGCTTTCCCGTCGTTCGCCATCTGCACGGCGAGCTCGGCGAGCATCCCCTCGCCCATGGACGCCGACGTCGAGTCGATGACATGGACCTCGCGGTCCCGGAACATCGCGGCGCCGACCTCGGCTGCCTTGATCGTCCCCGACAGCGTGCCGGCGACGTGGATCGAGATGACGGCCTCCGCGCCCTCATCGAACGCCCGCTGGTAAACGACCTGGAAGTCGCCCGGGCTGCACGCCGCGGTGGTCGGGAACGGCGCGTCAGGCGCGGTCATGCGCTTCCAGAAGTCTTCGGTCGAGAGGTCGACTCCGGCGTCGAAGGACTCGTTCCCGAAGTTCACGATGAGCGGGACGATCGTGATCCCGAGGGCCGCCGCCCTCGCGGGATCCATGTCGGACGCGGAGTCGGTGACGACGGCGACGCGGCTCACGGTCAGGCCCTCCCTCTGCGCGGCCCGGTGATGTGCGGCCCGGTGATGTGCGGGCGATCCTACCGGACGGCGGGGGCCCGGACGGGGTCGCCGCGCCGCTAGGCTTGGGCCATGGACCGGTCGCTGCAGTCGGTGCTGATCGGCACGTTCACGCTGCGGTTCAGCACGGGGCTGACCGGCGCGATGCTCTCGACCTACCTGACGGTCTTCCACAAGTACCACCCCGAGGCGGGCGAGGTGTCCGCCCTGACCGTGGGCCTCCTCGCGGCGACCTTCTACCTCGCCGAGCTCGTCCTGTCGCCGATCTTCGGCGTGCTCTCGGACCGACTCGGCAATAACCGGGTGATGCTGTGGGGTCCGGTCTTCGGCGGGGCCGCGGTCGTCCTGACCGCAATCTCGGGCAGCATCCTCGTGATCGGTGGCACGCGCTGGCTGGAGGGCGGCTCGACCGCGGCGTCGGTCCCCTCGATCCTCGGCTACATCGCGATCGTCACGTCCGGAAATGAGGCGCTCAGGGGGCGTGCCGCGTCTCGCTTCGAAGCCGCCACGCTCGCGGGAATCGGCGCCGGCTTCATCGTCGCGCCGAAGCTGTTCGAGGCCATCGGCCCCTCGGCCTTCCTGCTCAACGCCGCCTTCTACGGGGTCTCGCTCGCGATCTACTCCTTCGGCGTGAAGGATCCCGCCGGTGAGCGGGAGGCCGTCGCGCGCGAGCACACGACGTTCCGGCGCTACATGGAGCTCGTGAGCAGCTCGCACGTCCTGCTGCTGGCGCCGACGTGGATCGCCGTGAACGCCGCGATCGGACTGTGGTTCAGCCAGTCGCTCTTCCAGTTCCAGAAGACGGACTCGCCGTTCCGCGACACCCAGTGGCTGCACCAGGGTTTCAGCGCGAACCAGGTCACCGTCGGCGCGATCGCGATCGCGATCGTCTTCGGCGTCGGCATCTTCTGGTGGGGCAATCGGTTCGATCGCTGGCGCCGGACGACGATCATCCTGTACGGCATCTACGGCGGCGTCGCCCTCGCCGCCGCGGGACTCGTGATCAACCACGCGGCGTTCGGGGCCGGTTCGAGCATCCCGCTCGGCGGACTCGTGCTTGCGGGCGTGGTCGTCTTCGGCGCGGGCCTGTTCGTCCTGGCCGGGGCGACGCCCGCCGCGGTCGGGCTCCTCGCCGACGTGTCCGAGAAGTTCCCGGGCGACCGCGGCGCGATCCTCGGGCTCTATTCCGTGTTCCTCGGCGTCGGGCAGATCGGCGGCGCCCTGCTCGGCGGCGTCCTGGCCGAGACGAACGGCATCGACGGCCTGCTGATCGGAACGGCCGTGGTGCTCGGGCTCGCGCTCATCCCACTGTCGCAGCTGCGCAAGGTCGAGCACTACCTCGGCCCCGGCGAGCCGGCGACACTCGGCTGACGGACGCTCGGCCGGCGTGAGCGAGGCAGTGGCGAGCGAGGCAGTCGCGAGCGAGGCAGTCGCGCCCGGCCGGACTGTGAGCGCCCGAGGCCGCCACGGCGCGGTGGTCGCGCCGCATCACCTGGCGACCGAAGCGGGACTCCGGATGCTCCGCGCCGGTGGGCACGCGGTCGACGCCGCGATTGCCGCAAACGCGGCGCTGGGCGTTGTCATGCCGAACGCGTGCGGCCTCGGCGGCGACGCGTTCTGGCTGATCTGGGATGCGGCCGGCGGGGACGACGGCCAGGGTCGGCAGCTGGCGCTTAACGGCTCGGGTCGGTCGCCGGGCGGCGCCGACGCGGCGCAGCTCCGGCGGGAGGGCCTCGGGATCATGCCCATCCGCGGGCCCCGCTCGGTGACTATCCCCGGCGCGGTGCGCTCGTGGGCCGACGCCCATCGCCGGTTCGGCCGCCTCCCCGTTTCGACCGTGCTCGCGCCGGCGATCGAGCTCGCCGACCGCGGCTTTCCGGCGTGGGGCGAGCTCATCGACGCCGTCGAAGCGGCCGCCGGACCGGTCGCGGACGCGCTCGGCGCCGACGCGCCGTTCTTCCGCGTGTACCGGGCCGGAGGGCGACCGTGGCGGCCCGGGGAGGTCATCCGACTGCCCGCGCTGGCGAGGACGCTGGGGCACCTCGCCGAGGAGGGCTTCGATGCCTTCTATGACGGCGAGGTCGGCGAGCGCCAGGCGAAGCTGCTCGCCGAGCTCGGCGCCGCCTGCGGGCCGGCCGACTTCCGCGACCACATCTCGACCTGGGGCGAGCCGATCGCGACGACCTACCGCGGCGTGCGGCTCACCTCGCACCCGCCGAACTCCTCGGGTGTCGTCGCCCTGGAGCTCCTCAACATCCTCGAGCGGTTCGAGCCACCGCCCGCCGCATTCGGGCCGGATGGGCTGCGTGTGGCCACCTGGGCGCACCTCGCGATCGAGGCGGCGAAGCTGGCCATGGCCGATCGCGACGCGCACCTGAGCGATCCGGATGTCGTTGACGTTCCCGTCGATCGGCTGCTGGACAAGACCCACGCCGCGGGACTTGCCGCGCTCATCGATCCGGGGCAGGCGTCGGTTCCGCGCGCCTCGACGAACCCACCGGGCGGCGGCACGGCCTACCTCGCCGCGGTGGACGCCGAGGGCAACGCCGTCTCGCTGATCCAGTCGAACTACCTGGGGTTCGGCTCAGGCGTCGTGGATCCCGAGACCGGCATCCACTACCAGAACCGGGGCAGCTATTTCTCGCTCGACCCCGACCACCCGAACGTGCTCGCGCCGGGCAAGCGGACCTTGCACACGCTGCTGCCGTGCATGCTCTTCCGCGACGGCCGGCCGGGACCCTGGATCGTCGTCGGCTCGATGGGCGGCGATGCCCAGCCCCAGATCCACGCCCAGTTCGTCAGCGCCGTCGTCGACGGCGCCCTCGGTATCGCCCAGGCAGTTGCCGCGCCCAGGTGGTCGGTCGAGCCGCGGTTCCACTTCGACCCGCCCCGGCAGGTGCTCGTCGAATCCCGCTTCGAGCCGGGGTTCCTCGAGACGCTGGCGGCGATGGGCCACCCGCTGGTCCCGGCCGGCGGCATCGAGGCCGGGATCGGCCACCAGCACGCGATCGAGCTCGTCGACGGCGGTCCCGCGGCGCCCGACGGCTCGGTGGCTGCGGTCACCGATCCACGTAGCGCCGGGCTCCCGGCGGTCTGGTGAGGTCCGCGTCGGAACCATCGGCACCGGCTGGACGTGCGCGAACCTTGTGCAATACTGCCGGGCACCGGTGACGCGCCGCGCTCACACGAAGCCGTCACCGGCTTTCCATCTTCTCGACCGACTCGTCCGATCGGGGGGCCGCCCATGACCTCGAACGTCGGCCAGAACTACCCCTATTCGAGCGAGAGCGACGCCGATCGTGCATCACGTGTGCGCGCCGTCGTCGATGCGCGGGGCCTCGCCGACAAGGTCGCGGCCGAAACAACCCCGCTCGACGAGCAGGACCGCTGGTGGACCTGGAAGTGCCCGACGCCGGGCTGCCACGGCATCCTCCACGCGGCCGGCTATGCGCGCGACCTGCACGCGGTCTACGTCGTGTGCGACGGGGAGTGCGGCAAGACCTTCCTGCGCTAACGGTCTCGGGGTGGACTTTGGCGGCCGACGCGCACCTCGCTCCCGGCACGGCGCCGCTTTCGGAGTCGCGGCGGCGCCTGCTGATGGATTCGCTCGGGATCCTGGTCTCGGCCAGCGGCTTCGGCCTCGTCTATGGGCTGAGCGCGCGAGCGGCCGGCTTCTCGCCGAGCGAGGCCAGCGCCATGAGCCTCATCGTGTTCGCCGGCGCGTCGCAGTTCGTGGCCGTCGGCTACGTGCTCGGCGGCTTCTCGTGGCTGGCGATCGTGCTGCTCACGGCGTTCCTGAACGCCCGGCACCTCCTGTACGCGGCTGCGCTCGCGCCGTACCTCGCCGACAAGCCGCGACTGCAGCGCGCGCTCATGGCCCACGTCCTGACGGACGAGTCATTTGCCCTCGCGATCGGCCACTTCCGGCGGATCGGACGTGCCGACGTCCCCGGCTACTGGCTCGGCGCCATCATCAGCACGTTCATCCCGTGGAACCTCGCCACGGTCGTTGGGGTAACGATCGGCGGGAGCATCCCCGACCCGGCGCAATTCGGCCTCGACGTGATCTTCCCCGCAGCGATGGGCGGCCTCGCCGTCGGCCTGATCACTGGCCGGCGGGAGCTGATCGCAGCGGTCTCCGGCGCGGTCGTCGGCGTTGCGGTCGGGCTGGCATGGGATCCGGCGGCCGGGATCATCGCCGGCGGGGTGATCGGGCCGGTCGTCGGCATGGCCGCACCGGCAAGCGCCGTCGACGACATGCAGGCGAGCGCGCGGCCGGACGTGGGCGCGGACGTTCGCCAGGACGTCGACGCTGAGGCGGGGCTGCCATGAGCACCGCGCTGGTGCCGCTCGCGATCCTCATGGGCCTCGCGACCTACCCGTTCCGTGCCGTGCCCCTGCTCGCCCCGGGCTTCGAACGCCTGCCTGAACGGGCCAAGCTGTACCTGCGCCTGGTCGGACCTGCGGTGCTCGCCGCGCTCGCCGCGGTCAACACGATGGTCGGCAAGGCCGACTCAGGACCTGTCTTTCGGATCGGCTGGGAGTGGCTGGCAGGGGGCCTTGGCACCGCCGCCGTCGGCCTCCGGCGAGGCCTGCTGATCGGCCTCGTCCTGGCGGCGGGGGCGATCTCCGTCCTGCGCGCGGTGGGGATCGCGCCGCTCCCCTAGCCTGCTCCCGTAGCGCGGGCCTGGCCCGCTCCCCTAGCCCGCCATCCGGGCGTCGGCCTCGATCTCGACCAGCAGCGTGGGCTCGATCAGCGCCGCCACGACGACGATGGTCGCCGCCGGCCGAATGTCGCGAAAGACCTCTCCGTGCACCGTCGTGACCGCCTGGATGTGGGCCGGGTCGGTGACGAACATCCGCGTCCGAACCACGTCGGCGAGTGACAAGCCGGCCTCGCCGAGCGCGCGACGGATGATCTCGAAGACCGCCCGCGCTTGGGCCGCCGCGTCACCTGGATGGAGCGAGCGACCGTCCGGGCCCGCGTCCGTGGTGCCCGAGACGAACGCTTCGTCGCCGACGACGACGGCGCGGCTGTAGCCGTAGCGGGCCTCCCACGGCCCGCCACTGGAGATCAGGCGCCGCGCCACCGCGAGCTCAGCCGGCGCGCGAACACGAGCTCAACGATCGCGCCAACCGGCGACGACCGGGTCGCGCCCAACCTCGAGCACGAGCGCCGTGAGCAGCGCCAGCCGTGGCCCGATCGAGTCGACCTCGAGGTATTCGCCCGGCGCGTGGTCCAGCCCGCCGACCGGCCCGAGTCCGTCGATCGTGGGGATGCCCATGCCCGACGTCGTGTTCGCGTCTGAGGCGCCCCCGGTCGAGACGTCCTTCGTCTCGAAGCCGAGCCGGCGCGCGAGCGCAATCGTGTGATCCGCGAGGCGGCCGGACCGTTCGAGCTTCTCCATCGGCGCCCACGACGCCATCGTCGAGATCTCCGTCGTGACGTCGGGAACCGCGGGCGCGGCCGCGAGCTCGCGGATCGCGGCGACGACCTGGTCCAGGCCCTCGGCGGTCGTGGCCCGGACATCGACCTCGAGCTCCGCCCGATCCGGCACGATGTTCGGGCGCGTTCCCGCCTTGAAGACGCCGACGTTCGCGGTCACCCCCGGCCAGCGGCCGTTCAGCGCCTGGATCCCGCGGGTCAGCTCGGCCCCGGCGAGGATGGCGTTGCGACCCTTCTCGGGCTCGACGCCGGCGTGCGCCGCGCGGCCGTGGACGACGATGCGCTGGTCAGCGATGCCCTTCCGTTCCGAGACGAAGTCGCCACTGGCCCTCGCGGCCTCGAGGACGAAGCAGGCGTCAACCCCCTCGGCCAGACGTCGGATGTGCGGCGTCGAGGACGGCGAGCCGATCTCCTCGTCCGGGTTGGCAACGAAGGTGATCGACTCGAGCGGCAGGCGGTCGAGGGCACCCCCGCCGAATGCCCGAAGCGTCTTGACCGCCCGGAGGCCCAGCAGCAGCCCGCCCTTCATGTCGCTTACGCCCGGCCCCATCGCCTTGCCGTCCTCGATACGGAAGGGCCTTTCGGCGATCGTGCCGACCTCGAACACCGTGTCCATGTGGCCGATCAGCAGCAGCCTCGGGCCGGCGCCCGGCCTGCCCTCGAACCTGCCGACGACGGTGTCGCCGAAGCGGCCGTTTGGATCCGGCAGGCGCTCGACGCGCGCGCCGTTCGAGGCCATGTCCGCGGCGACCCAGTCGGCGATCTGGTTGACGCCGACCGGGGTGTAGCTGCCGCAATCGACGTTGACGAGGCGCTCGAGATTGGCGAGAAAGTCCGGCAGGCCGGCCTCGGCAATGCCCCGGATGGCATCGAGCTCGGCGTCGGCGACGAGCGAGCCTGGGGCGACGATCGTGCTCACGGCGCGAAGTCTAGGGTCGGCTTCGAGGCTGGCGCCGCGCCGACCCGTTGGTATCCTCGCCGGACCGTGCGCCTGATCGAGATTCGCCAGCTCGACGGACCGAACCTGTACCGGCTCGAGCCGGCGATGAAGCTCGAGGTGGCCATCGGCCGGCGGCGCACCTGGTACGGCAAGCGCGAGCCCGAGCCGCACGCGCTCGTCCACCTCGCCGCGGCCGTCCCGCGCTCCGAGCAACCCTCTCGCATCACGAGCCTCGCCGTCTGGGTTCGGCGGCTGCGCAGTACTGTCCCCGACGGCGCCGAGGGCCCCGTCACCGTGCATCGCTCATCCGACCCCGGCCACTGGATCGTCGTCTGGCCGTGGCTGCTCGGGGATCGAGCGAAGGCGATCGCCGAGGGCGCGCTGGCCCTCGCCCAGGCCGATGTTTCGCCGGGGATGAGCGCGGTACTGACGCCTCGGCAGCGGCGCCTGGTTGAAGGGACCGAAGCCCGAGTCATGGCCGCCGAAGGCCCCGGGCCTGCCTGGATCCGCGACAAGGATCGTCGCTACCCGGTCGTGTCGATCACGGGCACGAACGGCAAGACCACGACCACGCGCTTGATCGCGCACATCCTGCGCGAGAGCGGCAAGCGGGTCGGTGCGACGACCTCCGATGGGATCGTCGTCGACGGGGTGATGGTCGAGCCGGGCGACTGGACCGGCCCCGGCGGTGCCGGGGCGATCCTCCACCGCGAGGATCTCGACGTCGCCGTCCTCGAGACCGCACGCGGCGGGATCCTGCTCCGTGGCGTCGGCTACGAGTCGAATGAGGCCAGCGTCATCACGAACGTCTCGTCCGACCACATGGACCTCCAGGGCATCCACACGCTGCCCGAGCTGGCCGAGGTCAAGGGTGTCATCGCGCGCATGACGAAGCCGTCGGGCTGGGTGACCCTGAACGCCGACGACAAGTACGTGGCCGGGATCGCCCGGCGGGTCCGCGGGCATGTGGCGTTTTTCTCCCGGCGCGGCGACGCCTCAGCCCGGATCCGGAGACACCTCCGCGGCGGCGGGCGGGCCTACATCGTGCGCGACGGTCGGCTGGGCGAGGCCGACGGCAATCGCTGGCGGCCCATCGCGGCGCTCGCCGACCTGCCCGTGACCCTTGGCGGCGTGGCTGGGCACAACGTCGCCAATGCGCTCGCGGCGGCGGGTGCTGCGCGTGCGCTGGGCGTGCCGCTGAAGGCGGTCGGCACGGGTCTGCGTTCCTTCGTCCCGACGATGGACGACTCGCGCGGTCGGTTGAACCTGTTTCGCGACGACCGCCGGGTCGTCGTGGTCGACTTTGCCCACAACGAGGCGGGCGTGACGGTGCTCTTCGACGTCGTCGATGCGATCGCGGGCTCGGTGGGCCAAGTCGGCCGCCGCGCGCCGGTGTCGGCCATCGTGGGCCTGGCCGGCGATCGACCGGACGACACCCTGCGCGGTGTTGGCCGGATCATCGCGGGCAAGGTCGACCGGTTCGTGCTGAAGGAGATGCTCCATTACCTCCGGGGCCGGACTCGCGAGTCGGTGCTCGGCGAGATTCGCGCGGGGGCTCGCGAGGGCGGCTGGAAGGGCGACATGCCGATCTACGGCGACGAGCCGAATGCCCTCGCCGCCGAGCTGGACCGCACGGACGCAGCCGCCCATCCCGAGGTCATCGTCCTCCTCTCCCATGAGGATCGTGAGGGCGTCTACCGCCTCTTGGCCGAGCGCGCCCTTCGCCCGGTCGAGGATCCACGGGAGCTCGCCTCGCTCGTGTCGCGACGCTGACTGAGGCCGCGCCCATGGTCCTCATTCGTCGCGATTCCCCGGAGTAGGATCGGGTGGGCTAGGTTCGCGCGATCGACGGCGACAGTCACCCGCAGGAGACGGTTGTGATCAAGCGTCCACACCGCCGTCTCTCGTCGCGGTTCGTTGGCATTCCCTCAGGCGTGGCTGCCATCGTGCTGGTGGCGAGCTGCTCCAACTCGGCCGCCACCGTCGGGCCTGGGTCGAACCCGACGCCGACGCCATCGGCGAGCCCGGCCGTAGTAGGCGGCGGGGAGCCGCAGGGCAGCGCACAAGGTCAAGGTGGCACCGAGGTCCTCGACCTGGACGTCACCGGGAGCATCGCCGGTCAACAGGTCGCGGGCAAGCTGACCCACACCTCGTTCACGGTGGCGTGCGTTGGCGCCGGGCCCGACCAGATCCTGGCGGTCCATTGGATCGGTACCTCGCCATCCGGCCCCGGTCTCAATGGGACGATCGACTTCAAGCCCGGAACGTGGACCTTGGGCGATACGCGCGCGCAGGGCAGCGCGACGATCGGAGCGATCGGCAGCAAGCCCGGTGACAGCCTGGTCGGCACGTCGGGCACTGTCACCACCCAAACGAGCGGTGGTTCGATCGACGGCACCTTCGACCAGGGCTCGGGTCAGGTGACGGTCAAGGGGAGCTGGACCTGTCCCGGCAGCTGACCGCCGGTGGTGCTCGAGGCGTTTGGTTCGCGCCTTCTCAAGACCCCAGGGCCCATTCACATGCCTTCCGCGTCTCCTCAGCGCGTCAGCCCTCCGGCGCGTCGAGCTCCCCGGGGTCGGCGAAGGCGGTGGAGCCCTGGCTGTGGCCGGCGCTGGCCATGGCCTCCCGGTAGACGGCGACGGAGTCGTCGACGCACATGACCACGAGGTCGCCCGGGTTCGCCCGCCGAAGCGCCGACTTCACCGCGGCCATCTCGTTCAGGATCTTGTCGACCCGGATCGTCTTGCCGGTGCCCTTTTCCCGAGCCTCCCGCACCCCGTCCGCGACGATCGTCGCCGTGGCTCCCGGCTCGCGGCCGCGCAGGTTGCGGTCCTCGCGGACGATGATCTCGTCGAACGCGCCCGCCGCGAGGGCGCCGTAGGCCCGCATGTCCTCGTCGCGCCGATCCCCGGGCATGCCGATGACGCCGATCGCGCGGCCGTGCAGACCCGTGCCGTTGCCGGACCCGTCGCCGTTCATGCGCCGCGTGAAGTCGGCCAGGTTGCGCATGCCGTCGACGTTGTGGCAGTAGTCGATGACGACTCGGACCCCACCGACCTCGAGGTAGTTGAGCCGGCCCGGCGCCTGGAAGAACGACGTCGTGAACGTCCGCAGGCCCTGGCGGATGTCGTGCAGGTGGGCGCCCGAGGCCCATGCCGCGGCGGCGGCCGCGAGCGCGTTGGCGACGTTCATCTGCGCGCGCCCGCCGAACGTCGCGGGGACGAGGTGCGTGTACAGCACCGGCATCGTCCGCGGGCCGTGGCGGAGGACGATCTGGGCGCCCTCGGGCGTGTGCCGGATCACGAACGCGGCGCCACCGCGACCGGCGTGGCCGTCGACCTTGTCGAAGCCGGGCTGGCCCTTCTCCGTCTGCATTGAGAAGTAGATAACGGACCCTCGAGCGCTGCCCGAGAGCCGCGCCACGTACGGATCGTCGGCATTCAGCACGGCGGTGCCCGTCCGCGGCACCGCCTCAACGAGCACCCCCTTGACGTCCGAGAGCTGCTTGAGCGTCGTGATCCCGCCGAGACCCAGGTGATCGGCCGTGATGTTGGTGACCACGGCGACGTCCGCCCGGTCGAACCCGAGGCCCTCGCGCAGGATGCCGCCCCGCGCCACCTCGAAGACACCCGTATCGACCGTCGGGTTCTGCAGGATCATCCGGGCCGACTTCGGGCCGGACATGTCGCCGCGCCGGATCATCCGGCCGTCGACCACGATGCCGTCGGTCGAGGTCATGCCCACCCGCCGGCCCATCAGCTTGAGGATGTGGGCGATCATCCGGACCGTCGTCGTCTTGCCGTTCGTGCCGGTCACGCCGATGATCGGGATGCGGGCGTTGGCGCCGGGCGGGAAGAGCAGGTCGATGACCGGCTTGGCGACGTACTGCGGCTCGCCCTCGGTCGGGTTGGTGTGCATGCGGAAGCCGGGCGCCGCGTTGACCTCGACGATCGCGCCGCCGGTCTCGCGCACGGGGACGGTGATGTCCGGACAGATGAAGTCGATGCCGGCGACGTCGAGCCCGACCACGCGCGCCGCCATCTCGGCGATCTCGACGTTGTCCGGATGGGCCTCCAGCGTGCGATCGATCGACGTCCCGCCGGTCGACATGTTGCCGGTGAGCGCGAGCTTCACCCGCTCGCCCTTCGGCGGGACCGCGTCCATCGCGTAGCCCTGGTCGCGGACGAGTGCCTCCGCCGCGTCGTTCACGGCGATGCGCGTCAGGACCTTCTCGTGGCCGATGCCGCGGCGCGGGTCGGCATTCGTCTCGTCGACCAGCTCACGCACGGTGTGCTTCCCGTCGCCAACCACCGAGGCGGGCACGCGCTGGGCGATCGCCGCGACCTTGCCGCCGATCACCAGGCAGCGGTAGTCGTTGCCGGTGATGAAGCTCTCGACGACCAGGTCGCCGGAACGGCTCTCCTTGCGAGCGCCCGCGAAGGCCGCCCGAACCTCGTCGTCCGTGCGCAGATCCAGGTGCACGCCGCGGCCGTGGTTGCCGTCAAGGGGCTTGACCACGCACGGGAAGCCGATCCGGTGCGCCGCCGCGACCGTGCCCTCGACGGTGTCGACGACCTCCGACTTCGGGACCGGCAGGCCGGCCGAGTCGAGCAGGCGGTTGGTGAGGTTCTTGTCGCTCGCGAGGTCGACGCCGATGGCCGAGGTCCGCGACGTCATCGTCGCCCGGATGCGCTGCTGGTAGATGCCCTGGCCGAGCTGCACGAGCGAGGCGCGGTCCAGGCGTAGGAACGGGATGTCGCGCGACGCCGCCTCGTCGAGGATCGCCTGCGTCGACGGCCCGAAGGCCTGGCGCTCGGCGAGCAGGATGAGTCTCTCGAGCTCCTTCAGGTAGTCGATCGCCTGGTCCGGATCGCCCGGGGCGATGAGGTGGTTGACGATGCGGACCGCGAGCACCCCGGCCTCGAGCCCGACCGCCTCCTCCCGGAACTCGTAGATCACGTTGTACTCGCCCTCGCGGCCGGTCGAGCGGGTCTTGCCGTGGTGGACGAACGTGCCGGCGAGGTTCTGCAGCTCGAGCGCCACGTGCTCAGCGACGTGGCCCATCCACGTGCCGTCCTTGAGGCGGGTGACGAAGCCGCCACGGCGATTCAGCGAGCAGGCGTGGTCGCTCAGGGAGGGGATCCACGCGAGGAGGCCGTCGTCGAAGCCAGGGATCTTGTTCGATGGCCACTGCTCGAGAACGCCGAGGTCGACGAGCAGCTTCACGACGGGGGCGCGGGACCAGTAGTTGGGGCCGCGGAGGACGCGGGTCTCGAGGATACGCAGGGTCGGGAGGGGACCGGCGGCGCTCGCTCCCGTGCCCATGCCGTCGCGCTTCGCGCGCCTGGCGCGCACCGGCGCCGCGCTCGCCTGGTCCTCAGGCGACGTCGCGCGCGTCGCGGCCTTGGCCAATGTGGTCTCCCCTGCGGCTCTCGTGAGACTACCCGATCGACGCCCGCGCCGATCGGGACGGGGAGTTTCGTCAGAGATCGCGGCCCGTCAGGCCGGAACCTTGTCCATCCGCTCCACGAAGTCGGCGCGCCAGGCCGGCGCCTCGAACGGGTTCGCGAAGTACTCGGTCATCCTCGCGACCTTGTCGCCGCGCATCTCGCCGATGCCGACGTAGCTCACCGGGACGCCGTCGCCGTAGTCGATGGTGCCCTCGACCACGAACACGTCGCCGCCGCCGAGCATGCGCTTGTAGGTCATCTTCGGGCTGGTTCCGGACATCTCCGGGTAGTGCTCGGCCATCCGGAGCGTGGCCTCGCGCGTGAGCCGCTCACCCGACTGCGGCCATTCCTCGGCGAAGTCGTCGGTTGCGTAGTTCTGGATCAGCCCGGTGACTGCCCCGAAGTCGCCCGACTTCGCTGCGGCCTCGAACTCCTCCATCATCGCCTGTCGATCACCCATGGTCGTCCCCTCGCGTGTGCTGCTGGAGGGCGAAGCGTGGTCCTCCACGGACCCGAGTTCAAGGTGGTTGTCCACCGAATCAGGTGGAGGCGACGCTCCCGAGGTTTCCGCCCGGGAGGGCCTTGAGCTCCGGGGTTGAGATGCGTTGCCGGCGGCGCAGGTCGAACTTGTAGCCCGACGGCAGCGCATGCAGGATCACGCCGCTGATCATCACCGGCCGGTGGCCCTTGACCTCCCAGGCATCCGTCTCGGCGCTGGCGCCGTCGATGATCGTGACGCTCCCGCGGCCGATGACCTCCATGACCCCGTCGGGCCCGACGACCCCGGCGGTGTCCTCGTCGACGCCGAGCCCGAGCAGGCTCGGGTTCTGGGCGATGACCGAGAGCAGCCGGCCGTAGCGGTTTCGCTGCTGGAAGTGCTGGTCGACGATGACGGACGGGAGCACGCCGAGGCCCGCGGCGAGCGCGGCCATCCGGTGCTTCGGCGTCCCGCCCGAGGCCCCGAACGCGATCATGTGGCTGGACATCGCCGAGGCGCCCGCCGACGTGCCGGCGACGACGGCCCCCGCCCGGAACCGCTCGAGCACCGCGTCCGCGAGGAGTGTCCCGCCGATCGTTGAGGACAGTCGCAGCTGGTTGCCGCCGGTCAGGAAGACGCCGGTCGCGTCGCGGACCTGGCGGACGTACGCCTCGTCGTTAGCCTGCGTCCTGGTCATCGCGTGCAATGGCCGGACCGTCCCGATTCCCAGGCCCGTGAAGATCTCGCGATAGCGCTCGCCGGCGATGAAGCCGAGCGACGACGCGGTCGAGCTGACGGCGACGATGCCGTCCGAGCCCCCCGCCAGCTCGACGAAGCGTCCCAGGATTACTCGGTCGCGGACCTTGTCCCCGGCCCCCCCGATGATCATGACCGAGCCGTCAGACCCCTGGCGGCTCGTGGCTCTTGAAGGCACGTTGCGCGGGAGTTTACCGAACGACCTGTCGACCGTGGGCTCCCCGGAAGGTCCTGGGAGCTCAGGCGCGGGCGGTCGCGGCCTCGGCGAGCCTCGTCTCCCTCGGTCGCGGGTCCACGCGCCGCAGGAAGATGGCGGCGAGCACGAAGAACGAAACCGCCACGATCATGGCGACGCGCGGGCCCTCGGGCAGCTGCTGATCGTGTTTGCCGACGATGTCGACGAGCGGCCCGACAACCCAGCCCGCGAGGGCCCCGGAGGCCGCGACGGCGATGTTGCTGATGCCCATGTACCGACCGGATGCGGCCTTCGGGATGATGTCGGTCATGAGCGCCCAGTCGACCGCGAGGAACGTCCCCGCCGACGCGCCGAGGACGATCGCCCCGCCGAGGAAGACGGGGTACGCCGGGGCCAACGCCACGGTGAGCAGCCCGATCCCACCGACCGCGCAGGCGACGTAGATCACCGGTTTCCGCCCGATGCGGTCGGAGACCCGGGCGCTCGGGAAGGTCGCGACGACCGTGACGATCGCTACGACGATGTTCGTCAGCGGCACGAGGAGCGCCTTGTCCTCGGTCGTGAGGCGCAGCGTCTGATTGAAGTACACGATCACCCAGCCGAGAAGCGCGTTCACGCCGGCGAAGAACGTCAGCCGCGACAGCACGAGAAAGACGAAGGAGCGCTCGCGCAGGATGTCGGTGCCCCAGGCCGACCTGGCGATGTCGAGCCAGGAGCGGTCGCGGCGCTCCCGCGCCTTGGCGCCCTCGCGGACGAAGATCACCGTTCCCATCGCCGTGAGGAACTCGACGACGCCGAGGGCGATGGTCGGCAGCGTGTAGTCGACCGGCTGGCCGGGCTTGGCGAGGACGTAGGAAAGCGAGACGACGATGCCCCCGACGATGTAGCCGACCGTCTGCATCGCCCCGACCATCGCGCTCGCCAGGCCGACCTGCTCGTCGGGGACGAGATCCGGCACGTAACCCTGGAACGGGCCCTGGGCGAAGTTCGAGGAGAACTGGAGCAGCACCAGGAACACCGTCATGACCAGGAAGGTGTTCGACGTGGCGAGGCCCACGATGAACACGACGTCGAGCGTCGCGCCGATGGCGATGTATGGCTTGCGGCGGCCCCACCGAGTCTGGGTGTAGTCGCTGATCATGCCGACCGTCGGCTGGACCAGGATGTTGACCCACAGGACGATGAAGCCCTGGATCGCGAGGTACGTGCCCTTGTCGCCGGGGAACCAGATGCTCAGCCGCTCCGGGATGGCGATCCCGATGCCGCCCATGATCGCGTTGATCCCGAGCCAGTACAGCGAGATCTGCAGGAGCTGACGAAACGGCAGGCGCGTCGTCGGGCGCGCGCCGAGCTCCTCGTCGTACAGGTCGATGCCGCCGGCGGCGCCCGCGCCGGCAATCTCAGCTCCGACCTCGAAGGCCATCCGTCCCTCCCGCCCCGGCGCTGCGCAACGTGCGCGCGGTGGACGCCGCTGTCAACGAGTTGTTTCGGGCGGACGGGTCAGATCGCCTCCGCGGCCGAGTCAGACCGTCGCGGTCTTCGAGCGCGGGATCAGCCTGCGGTTCGTCGCCTCCGGGGCCACGTACTTGAAGAACGAACGATCGAGCGAGTGGATGCCGGTGGACGCGACGTGGATCGCGCCCAGATCGAACATGAAGACCGGGTTCTCGCTGTTGCCGGCGTAGTGATAGGCGGTGCCGTCGCGCGTCACGACCGCGAGGTTGGCCTCGCCCTCGAAGGCCTCATGGAGGCGACGCAGGACGCCGGGGACATCCGAGCCGCCGTTCCATTCGTCCTCGAGCCAGCGGGCCCCGACCTCGGTGTCGGCGCGGCCACGGAGCCTGCCCGCGTCTCGAAACCGCTTCCGGAATCGACCGTCGTGCCGAAGGGCGCCGTTGTGGCTGAACGAGTATCGGCCCGCGGGATCGTCGAACGGCTGCGTGTCCTGAGGGCTGATCGTCGACAGCTTCGATGGCCGCCGGAGGTGGACGAGCAACGCCCGCGTCGACTGGGCGCCGACGTTCGCGCGCCCTGCAGCGTCGTCCGCGAACGTGCCGATGTCGCGATACGAGTGGAGCTCGCCGTCCGCGCCAAGCCAGGTCGCGCCCCAGCCGTAGGTCGCGATGCCGTTCCGCTCGAGCCGCTCCGTGAAGGGCCAGAGGTCCTCGATTGGGAACGGCGCATCGGCACAGGCGACGTACTGCTCGCACATGTCGGCGCGATGATACGAAGGTGAGTGAGGTTGCTTTCGCGCGCAGTGGCGACGTCCACATCGCGTACCGGGTCGTCGGCGACGGCCCGATCGACCTGGTCGTGGTCGAGGGCGCGTTCACCCACCTCGACGTGATGTGGGAGCTCCCCGCCTACCGGCACTGGTGCGAGTCCCTCGGACAGTTCTGCCGGGTCCTCATGCTCGACAAGCGCGGACTCGGCATGTCCGACCGGGTGCCCGGCTCGACGCCCCTGGACGTTCGGATGGACGACATCAGGGCGGTCATGGATGCGGTCGGCTCGGAGTCCGCCGCGCTGCTGGGCGAATCAGAGGGCGGTCCGCTCTCGATGCTTTTTGCGGCGGCCCATCCAGAGCGCACCCGCGCCCTGATCCTGCAGGGCGGCGAGGTACGCGAGCGCAAGGACGAAGACTGGCCCTGGGGGGAGGCAACCCCGGAGGAGCACGAGGCGAGACTCAGGAGAATCCCCGAGATGTGGGGTTCTACGACGAACTTCGTCGAATGGCTTGTTCCGTCGCTCGCCAACGACCCTGGCCTGCCGGCGCTGAACGCGTGGTTCCTCAAGCTCCAGCGCAACGCCGCGACGCCGTCGACCTGGGCAGCGTTCGCGGATATGGCGTTCGGGATCGACGTCCGCAGCTTCGCGCCGTCGATTCACGTGCCGACGCTGATCCTGCACGCGGTCGATGACCAGATCTGCAACATCGAGAACGGGCGTTGGCTCGCGAGGCACATCGAGGGTGCGAAGCTCATCGAGCGACCGGGCGGCGACCACGTCGCCTGGTTCAACCCGAATGCGATCGTGCCGGACATTCGGGAGTTCCTCACCGGCGTCCGCGAGCCGGAGGAACCGGACCGGATCCTCGCGACGGTCCTGTTCACGGACGTCGTCGGTTCGACCGAGCTCGCGACCCGGCTGGGTGACGGACGTTGGCGCGATCTCCTCGAGGCGCACAACGACGCCGTCCGCGCCGAGCTGGTCAAATACCGCGGCCGCGAGGTCGACACGGCCGGAGACGGCTTCCTCGCGGTATTCGACGGACCTGCGCGGGCCATCCGCGCAGCCCGCGCGATCGTCGAGGCCGTGCAGCGGTTGGGCCTGCACCTGCGCGCCGGCGTCCACACGGGTGAGATCGAACAGCTGCCCAGCGGCGACATCCGGGGCATCGCCGTCCACATCGGCGCGCGGGTCGCCGCGGCCGCCGGCGCCGACGATGTGCTGGTCTCGTCTTCGGTGCGGGATCTCGTCGCCGGCTCGGGCTTCACCTTCGAGGATCGCGGCATGCACGCCCTCAAGGGCGTCGAAGAGGAGCGCCGGCTCTACGCGGTCGCGACCTGAACGACGGCGCCCGGGGCCCTAGGAGGCGGCGCTGCCTCGAGTCCGCCGGCCGTTGCCGGCGACGGCCGCGGCGACCGGGGCCTGGCAGCTCGGGCAGAAGTACGTCGTGCGGGGGAGCTCGCTGCCCTGGGACTTTTCGACGATGAGCGTGCCGCAGCGGTGGCACGGCCGCCCCTCACGGTCGTAGGCCCACAGGCGCGAGGGCGCCAGCTTCTTGCCGGTCTTCGGGTCGACCGTGGTGACACGACCGGCCGGTGCGTCGGAGCGAGCGTTCAGCTGGAGGAGCTCGCGGGCGGTGTTCAGGATCCGGTTGAGGGTCGCCGCGTCGAGCGAGCCCACGGGTGCGAACGGATCGACCTTCTCGATGTACAGGACCTCGCTCTTGAACACGTTGCCGACCCCGGCGACCGCGCGCTGGTCGAGGATCGCCTCGCCGATGGGCATGTCCGCGCGCGACTTGTCGCGCAGCCGGCGGATCGCCTCGTCCTGGTCGTAGTTCGGGGCGAGCAAGTCAGGCCCGAGCATCGAGATCGTCGGGTGGACGACCTCAGCCGGCCGCTCGAACAGCTCGACCACCGGCGCGTCGAAGCAGACCGCGACCGCGCCCGGCACCTCGATGACGAGGGCGGCTCGGGAGGGTGGCCGGCGCCACGTCTCGCCCGGCCGATAGCGATGCCACGAGCCGTGCAGCCCGAGATGGGTCCGCAGCTCGAGGCCGCCGTCGAACCTGATGAGCAGGTTCTTGCCGGCCGCGTCGACGGCGTCGATCTTCTGGCCGACGATCAGCGAGACCTGCGGGCCGGGCAAACGGGCGCGCGCAGCCGTCACGACCCTGCCGGCCAGGTACGGCCGGAGGGCGATGGCGATGCGTGCGAGGGTGTCGCCTTCGGGCATGACTAGGCGATCATCGCTCCCGCGCGCTCTTTGCGCATGACGAGGCCGCGATAGCCCTGGATGAAGCCGGCCTTGAGCAGGGTCTCGTACCACTGCGAACGGCCCACCGGCTCCCCGTCGATGCGGCTCACGACGAGCTCCCGGGCCCGCCCGTCGGCGAGCAGGCCGCGCAGCGCCGCGAGCGCGAGGGATGTGACCGTGGGGTCATCGAACGGTGGCAGCGTCTGCAGCGAGCTGCCGCCTCGATCGAGGTAGAGGGCGGCCAGCCCATCCACAAGGACGACGTTGGCGCCCGCAGCGCGGGGCAGCGGCCGTTTGTCCTCCTCGCCGCGACGGGGCCAGGGCACGGCCGCGCCATAGGGGTTCGCCGGGTCGGCGGCCGCAAGGAGGTGCACCAGCGGTGCGTCGCCGGTCGCGTTGACTGGTTCGCGCACGGAGCGCAGGCGATCGAGGGCGCCGGCGAGCGCGAACTGCGCGGCCCCGAGCCCGGTCACGAAGTAGCCACGCCGGATGCGGCCCGCCTCCTCGAGCGCCTTGAGCATCGGGTAGACAGCGGAGAAGCCGCCCTCCAGCCCCTCGGCCATGGCCGATTCGCGGACGAGAACGCCGTGGCGGTCGAGCAGCGCGATGGCGAGCTGGTGCATCCGCTCGGTGGGGCTGAGCGGCGTCGGGCCCGCATCCCACAGCCCGCTGCCGACGATCGACCAGCGACCGGCCGCCTCCGGCGGGCCGAGGGCGGTGAGCCGGCCGAGGCGGGGCCTGCCACCTGCCGAAGCTCGGGCCGGCCGCTTCCAGCGGAGGGCGCGGAGCGGCGCGAAGGTGTCGTTGGTCACCTCGCCGGCCCAGATGAGATCCCATAGGGCATCGAGGACCTCGCGCTCCGAGCCGCCGCCGGCGTGTGCGACCGCCCCCTGGATCCCGCGGAAGAACGAGGCCCCCCGCCGCTCGAGCGCCCCCAAAACGTCCCGCGCGGCATGCGACAACGCTTGTTCCGTGCCGGACGAGGCCGGCAACAAGCGCGCGGCATCCTCACGCGCAAAAATCGCGAGCGGCGCTACGCGCGTCGGGCGCACCTTGCGCCCCCCTTGCGCTTCCAGCGCCGGATGCGGCGAAAGCCGCCCCCACATGATCTCGCCGGATAAACACAAACGGTCGAGCAGCTCAGGATTATATCCATGCACGCGGCCCGGCAGCACTGCCGCCTCCCAGGCCGCCGCGGAAATGTCGTAGCCCGGCAACTGGCGCAGAACGTGGAAAAGGCCGTCCACGCCATGCAGGCGCGTGCCCGGCGTCAGGTGCTGCCAGCGGCACAGGAAGCGCATGAAATCGGCGGAGCTCACGGGCTCGATTTCACGGCGCAGGCGGCCCAGGGTCAGGCGGTGAATGCGCGCCAGCACGCGCCGGTGACAGAATTCATTGCCAGCTCCCGTGAAATTGCCGCGCAGGATCTGTCCTTCTCCTTCCAGCTGCGCCAGCGCGATCTCGACATCGCTTTCAGACAGCCCCAATCGCGCCGCGATCGACGCTGCCGTGAACGGACCGATGGAATCCGACCAGCCGCGCAGTATTCCCGCCACGTCCCCGATG
>CAYXVP010000011.1:0-20375 GCA_964468305.1 uncultured Anaerolinea sp.
GGGTGCGAGGCCGGCCCCCGGGGGGGGATGGTGGCCGGGGGCCGGTTCGAGGACGAGGGCTATGCGTTCTCGGCCGAGGCCTCGGTCGGGTTCCTGGACCTGCCCGACGCCGCCTTCCGCGGCTACGAGGGCGACGACGAGCTGCTCGGGCCGGTCCGGCCCGACGACGACGCCCCGGTGTCGATCCTGCGCACCGAGATCGCCCGGCTGGAGCCGCAGGCGGTGTACCTGCCCCTCGCCGTCGGCAACCACGTCGACCACCAGCTCTGTCGAGACGCCGGGGTGGCGCTCCTCGCCGAACCACGAAGCTGGGTCATGCCCGGTCCCGAGTGGGCCGGCAAGGTCGTCTTCTACGAGGACTTCCCGTACGCGCACTGGCGGAACTTCCAGTCGCTGGACGAACTCCCGAAGGGCGCCCTGGAGGGCATCCCGAGTGACACCTACCTGACCCCGCGCTTCGCCGACATCGGCGACCAGCTCGAGCGCAAGGTGCGCGGCATCGCGATGTACGACAGCCAGCTCGACCGGCTCTTCGGCGGCCTGATGGAGATGGCATCGGCAGTTCGCGAGCGAGCGAACGCGACGGGCATCCTCGGCAACATCGGCGCCGGCGCCGAGCGCTACTGGCACAGCTACCGACCGTAGCGCCGGACGCGACGGCCTTACCGGCCGGCGCGCCGCTACGGGACCAGGACGAGGACCGGAGCGAAAGTCGTCTCGCGGCTGGCGTAATCGGCGGCGTCGTTGTTCCCATTCGAGATCGCCAGCGTGTACGTCCCGTTGCCGATGATCGCCGAGCCGAGGTCGAACTCGATCCACGTTCCCGTGGTCACCGTCCCGAGGCTGGACAGCGGCGACCCGGTGATCGCCGGCGCGTTGTTCCACGTGATCCCGCTCTCCGTCCAGGTCGTGTTGGCGACCTTGTAGACGCTGCCGCCGGCGGTGCTCCCGTCGGTCACGTGGAGGCGCAGCCGGGCCGAGGCGGGCGCTCCGGTGAGCCCGGTCACGATGAACTTCAGGTAGGCCCGAGACGCGTTGAGCCGGACCCGCAGGATCGTGGCCGTCCCGAAGTTCTTCGACGCCTGGTTGCTCCGAATCTGCGCGTCTGCCACGGGCAGGAACGACAGGCCTGTCGTCTGGTAGGTCGCTGTGTACGTCGTGTCCGTCGCGGGGGCGACGATCGTGTGTGACTGCGCCCCACCGTCCGACCAGGAGCTGAAGCTGTAGTCGGCGGACCCGAGGGTCTGGGGCGACGTCGCGGTCGCCGAGTTCTGCGAGCCGATGATCACGGTCTGAGTGAAGGGGGCGGTCGATGACGCCGCGTTGACCGCCAGGGACAGGCCCGTCGGGACGGTCTGGAAGCTGAGCACGACCGTCTGCGGGTCGAGGCGCCGCGTCACCGAGGCCTGGGTGCCGAAGCTGTCCGTTGCGGTCAGGGTGAGCTCGAGGTACGACGGATACCCGTGGTCCGGCGCGTTGAACTGGCCGCTGGCCACGCCGGACCAGGTCTGGACCTGGTGGGTGTGGCAGCTCGACGGGCAATGCTCGATGACGAGGCTCCACGACAGCGCCGACGCCGGCAGCGTGCCGTCCTGCGCGTCCGTCGCCGACCCGCTGAACGGGATGAGGTCGCCGACGCGCCACGTCGTGCCTGCCGGTGGCGTCGAGATCACCGGGATGGGCGGAGTGTTTCCGACCGCGATCACCTGCGTCGCGGTTCCGGTCCCGCCGCCGGCATCGGTGACGAGGAGGCCGACCGTCACGTTGCCCGGCGTCGTATACGTTCGAGAGGCCGTGACGCCCGTGGCGTCGTCGTAGAGGCCGTCGCCATCGAGGTCCCAGGCGTAGGTAAGCGCGGTTCCCTCCGGGTCGGAGGAACCGCTCCCGTCGAAGCTGACGGTCAAGGGCGCTGGGCCCGAGGTCGGTGTCGCCTGGATCACCGCCGTGGGTGGTTGATTGCCGCCCGTCGGCGTGATCCGCCGGATCGTGCCGCCCTCGAAGTCGGGGTAGAACAGGTCGCCGTTCGGGCCGATCAGCACGTCGACCGGGTGCGCCGCGCCGGCCACGAAGGTCTGGATGGCCGACGGATCCGGCTCGCCGCTCGAGCCCTTGGGCATGAACCAGATGCAGTTGCGCGTGTGATCCGCGAAGAACAAGCCGCCTCGATAGGCAGCCGGGAACGAGCCACCCGACTCGGGATAGAACGCGACCCCCGTGATCGACGAGCCCGCGGCCGTCGGGCACGTCTCCCCGGGCACGACCAGCGCCGTATGTTCGTAGGTATAGAAGGGGGCGGAGACCGCGCCAGTGCCGGCGGCGTACAGCGTTTCGCAGAGGCTCAGGTTCAGGCCGTCGTAGCCGCTCTGGCGACCCACGCCCTCGTAGCACGGCCAGCCGAAGTTCTCGGCCGTGGCATCGGTCGCGTTGGGAATCTTGTCGATCTCCTCCCACGTGCCCCAGCCCACGTCCCCCACCCAGAGCTGGTTCGTGCCGGGCCGGATGGTGACCCGGAACGGGTTGCGCAGGCCGTAGGCGATGATCCGGCGGGCATTCGGGTCGCTGCTGCCGGCGAACGGATTGCCGGCAACGCCGGCGCCGGTGTTCGGGTCGACCCGGAGGATCGCGCCGTCGAGGCCTGTCGGGTCTGGCGGCAACGCGGCGGCCGTCGCGGCCGCGTAGTGAGCCGCGATCTGCGTCGGGGTCAGCGCGTAGTTGTAGACCGCGGGCTCGTCAAGCGCGCCGTTGAACGCCGCGGCACCCGTCGGGTACGCCCCGAGCCGGAAGGTCTTGCCAGTCAGGATCGAGAGCGACGACGGCAGCGGTGAGCCGGGTACCTCGGCGGTGTCGACGTACAGCCGCATGTTCGTTCCGTCGTACGTCGCCACGACCTGATGGAAGACTCCGGGCGACAGACCCGTCACCCCGAGATCGCTGGTCGTCGAGCTGTTTCCTCGGAGAAAATCGAGGCTGCCGCCGCCGAGGTTCGACGCGGCGACCTGGATGCCCTTGCCGATCGCGGGGTCCTCGATCGAGAAGATGCGCCGGAAGTTCGCGTCGGGCGTGTGCTTGAACCACGCCTCCAGCGAGAAGGGTGCCGTCCCGGAGAACTCGAACGGCGTCGAATTCGCGACGGTCATCCATTCCGTCGAGCCGTCGAACGTCACTGCGGTGTCGCCGGTGACGGCGCCGGTTACGCCAAGGGTCGGCGACCCGACATACGTCCCCGGGTACGAACCCTTCTCGTCCGTCGCGACCGTCCCGGAGGCCTCGCCGAGCCGCCAGTAGGCGATCGGGGAGTCGGCGAGGATCGCGCTGCGGTAGCTGGTGGCGGGGCCGCTCGAGCGAATGTCCTGGCTCCGCAGGGCGCCGCCCTCGGCGCTCGGCGGGCTCATGGGCGGGCCGGGCGGATCGCCGCATGGGTCGGCCGGCGTCGGGCTGCCCGAGCTTCCGCCGAACTGGCCGTAGTCGGCCACGTTGAAGTTCGCGCCGTCGCCGCCGCTGACATACAGCGCGCCATCGGGGCCGAAGTTCAGGCTCCCGATGGAGTGACTGGGGAACTGCTGACACCAGTCCTCGATGAGCACCTGTTCGGGACCCGTGATCGTGCTGCCGCTGACCGCGAACCGCGACAGCCGGCCGCTGACCACGCAGCCGTCGGTCGTGGGCCCGGGTGGCGTCGGGCACGCGTCGCCCCCTTGTGGCGCCGTCCCGCCGGTGCCGAGGAGGTGGTCGGAGGTGTAGAGAACATAGACGTACGGGCCCGAGCCTGTCCCCCCGGTCAGGCTCGGATCGAGTGCCAGCCCGAGCAGCCCGCGGTCCCAGTAGTCCTGGACGTTCGTCGTGAGACCGCTGAAGACCGTCGGGTTCGTGTCCGTCAGGCTGGCGAACACCCTGATCACACCACTCTTCTCCGCGACGAAGACGCGGCCGTCGGCCGCGAACCGGACCTCGGTCGGGTTGACCAGGCCGGACAGGGCGACGGTCTCCTGGAAGCCGGCCGCGACGGCCGCGGTGACGGCGGGCGCCGCGGTCTGGGCCTGCGTGCAGCCAGCGTCGATCTGCGGCGCCGCCTTCCCGAACAGCCCCGTCTGGCAATGCCCCGGCGGCGACGCCGCGATGGCGGGCCTGGCGGCGGGCAGCCCAAGCAGGGGGCCGCCGACGACGGCGACGATCACCAGCGCGATGGCGAGGATCGCCCGACGCGATCGGGCCGTCACTGAGCGCACCTGCCCCCCACCCCCGGACGCCGGCGACCTGAACGTCACGGCACGTATGACCGGTTTCTACCCCGCGACGCGCCTCCACCGTCGCGGCGGCACTTGACTATAGTGCCTCGCGGGTGGCCCGATTTGGCCCCCGCGACGCGGCGTTTCGGCGGCGTGAGGATCGGGCCGAGCTAGCCGCCGAGCGAAGCCGCGGCCTTGCCGGGTCGCAGCCAGATCGAGCCGTCGTCGTCGTGGTACGCCCGCGTCCAGCCCGACGTTTCGAGCTCCGCGACCTGGCGGTTGCCCCCCGGCCCATTAGCGACGACCAGGGCGAGGACCTGCCGGACCTCGAGGGTCGACAGCCAGCCGGTCACGGCGCCGCCGATCTCGTCCGCGTCGGCGATGACCGGCGCCGGGAAGAGCTCGATTCGCGAGTCGATGGCGACCCGCACGTCGGGCGCGGCCCACTCGAGGAACGAGCCCCAGGTCTGCGGCGCCCACACCCGTGCGCCGCGAGGGAGCACGCCCTGGCCGACGAACCCGTTGAGCTTCGCCGCGATCCCCTGTGGCGCGCTGCTGAGGGCCAGGATGGGGACGCCGGCGGGCCCCGTCGGGCGCCAGATCGGTAGGAGGGCGACGGCGAAGACGACCAGGACGGCCATCACGAGCATGTTCACTGGCGAGCGTCGGGCCTCGCTCGCCGACGCCTCGCGGGCGGTGCGGGCACGGAGCGTGGGTGCGCCCCGGATGCGCACGTCCGCAAGCTTGAGTCCGGGCTGCAGCTGGACCATCGCGACCGGTGCGGCGAGGGCCCACCAGGCTAGACCCCGACCGGTGACGACCCCGAGCAGCGCGAAGATGAGGACCGAGACCAGCGGCCCGAAGAAGCGCGCAGACGTGCGGCCGCCGTCGGTCCGGAAGCGGAAGTAGACGACTCCCAGCACGACCACCAGCGAGACGTAGAACACGAAGCCCGCCGGGTCGAGTGGGGTCGGCGGCTGCCACTCCGAAACCTGGGCCGTGATCTCCGGGTCGCGGGCGAGGTTCGCGATGTAGCCCCACACGTCGAACCCGAACGGGTTGACGAGCGTCGCCAGCGCCGAGACGGCGGCCACGATCGCGAGGCCGGTCGAGCCGAGGAGGCGGCGGCGCAGTCGCGGGGCCGGATGGCCAGGCGGCGGCGGGACCCGCAGCAGGCCGACTTCGTCGAGCCATGCGAGCGCGACGAGGACGACCACGAGCGGGAAGCTGCCGTGGAGGTTCGCCCAGGCGATCGCCATCGGCGGGATCAGCCACAGGCGACGCGGGTGCCTCGAGCGATCGACGAGGATACGCAGCGTCGCCGCGAACAACACGATCGCGAACAGCTGTGCTCGCAGGGCCAGCGTGGGCGCGGCGACGACGAAGAACGCAACCGTGACCAGCGCCGCGGTCCGCGCCGAGCTGGCGACGGCCGAGCCGCCGGCCCGCACCGACGCGATCGACCACGCGGAGCGAATCGCGCCGAGCAGCAGCCAGAAGGTCAACCCGACCAGCGCGGCGCGCAGCAGCGCGAGCCCGGTCCAGCCGAGGACGTCGAAGACGCCGCTGAGCAGCACCTGCGAGCCCCATTGCTGGTCGAGCCAGGGAGCGCCCCCGACGGTGAACGTCCACGTGTCGTGGTCGGGGATACCGCTCCCGCCGAGGATCTCGCCGCCGGCCCGGAGCTGGTAGGCGAGGTCCACGGCGGGCATCGGGACGAGCAGCGCGGCGAGCGCCGGCAGGAAGACCCCGAGGAACGTCCACAGCTGGCCGATGGTCGGCCACGTCACGTTCCGAGGAGCTCTTCGGATCGCGGCCGCCATCGATCGAACCTTACAGGCCCGATCGACGGGCGACGGGCCGGCCCCGAGGCGCCTGCGTCAGCCGGCCTGTTGGGCGGTGACGGGCTTGCTCGTGACGGTCTGGGGCAGGAGACGCGCGCGCAGCAGCCAGGCGCGCGCCGGCGTGAGGCCGGGCTCCTCGCGCAACGGGACGATCGCGACGAGGAGCGCGAAGACGTTGATCCACAGGATCGGCATTGCGAGGAGCACAGAGATCGGGACCGTCCAATGCCGGCTCGTCCGGGCGCCCCAGACGATGATCCCGAGCGCGAACGGGAGGCGAAGCCAGACGGGGATACCGAGGTACGCACCTTCGATGACCTGCCTGTCCGTCATCGAGCGGCGGAGAAGGTCGTACCAGTCGTGCCACAGCCCCGGCGCGAGCACGGCGGAGACGCCGGCGACGGCGACCGTCGCGGTCAGGGCGATGGCGAGATTCCGCCACTCGCGGCGGACCAGGAACCAGACGAGCCCGATCCCGGGCGCGACCTTGGTCAGCAGCGGGAAGGCCCACACCGCCGGGTAGCGGAAGCCGATCACGATCGCCGCGGCGATGAACACGTCGATCTGGCCGAGGTACAGCTCGAGCGCGACCGCGCCGGCGAGCACGATCGGGAACGCCCAGCGACCCACCAGCCATATGTAAGCGGCGCAGATCGCCGCGGTCCACAGCGCGGCGAACCACGGCCAAGGCAGCACCGAGGTGAGCGGCCAGAGGCCCTGGGCGAACACCGGCGCGTAGAGATAGGCGCCGACGGTGTACGGGTCGAGCGAGTAGCCGAACCCGGAACCGGACGTCCAGTAGACGTGCATGTCGACCCATGGCGACGTCCACGGGTACTGGTTCAGCAGCCGCAGCGCGACCAGGACGGCCGCGACGACCACGAACAGGTCGAGGCCGAGGCGATCCCGGATCCGCTCCTCGACCGGCTCCGGCAGGCGTGCGAGGAGGCCGTCGATGTGCGCGGCCAACGCCTTGACGAGGCCCGGACGCGAGGCCGCTGTGTCGAGTTTGGGGGACATCGGGGACGTACAGGGTACGTGTCCCCGCCGCAGGTGGCGAGCGTCAGATCGCGGCTGCGCTTTGGGTGCGCGTCACCGGCCGATTGAGCCACGCGGCCGCGGGGCTTCGGGCGCTCGACGGGTCCAGGAGCGGGATCAGCGCCACGAGCATGGCGAAGCCGTTGAACCAGAGGACCGGCAGGGCGATACAGGAGGCGAGCGGCACCGTCCAGCGGCGGTCGGACCGCGCGCCCCAAAACAGGATCGCGACCGCGACCGGCAGCCGGAACCAGACCGGGATCGGGACGATGAACTCCCAGTCCGGGGCGCGGGTCGCGGCGACCAGCAGGTCGACCCATTCCCGCCATAGGTCCGGCCGATAGAGGAACGAGGCTGCGGCGATGACCGCGGTCACGCCCACCGCGACCGTCAGCGACCGCCACTCGCGCCGGAACGCGAACCACAGCACGCCGACGCCGGGCGTGACCTTGGTCAGGAGCAGGAACGCCCAGCTCCACGGCCAGCGGAAGCCGAGCACGATGGCGGCGCCGAGGAGGAGGTGGATGTTGCCGACCGTGAGGTCGACGAAGACGGGCACGAGCAGCAGCGCGATGGCGGTCCACAGGCCCGCCTGCCAGGCGAGCGCCGCGGCCAGCAGGACGGTCCAGGCGGCGATGAACACCTGCCACGGCAGCAGGTGGATCGGTGCCGTCAGCTGCGCGAACACGGGCGAGTAGAAGTAGGCCTGGGCGGTGCCGGGCGCCGCCGACGTGTACGGGCTCGACGGATCGGCGGTCCAGTACGTGTACGCGTCGACACCGATGTCGAGGAGGCCGAGCAGGTGGGCTGCCGCGAGGACCAGGCAGGCGGCGATCGCGCCGTCGCGCATTGCCCGCAACGTGGCCGGACGGAACGGCATGGACCACTGCCGGACGGCGAGGTTGCCCGTTGTCACCGGGGCATCGTAGGCGCCGGTCCGGCGGCTGCGGTGACCCAGAAGGCCCCTCGGAGGAGCGTGCCGGGCGTACGTTTGGCCCATCCTCCGACGGCGCATCTCGGCTACGCTCACCGCCGGTGACGAACCAGGAACTGGACCTCGTCGTGCTGGGCGGCGGGGGCCACGTGGGGCTCCCGCTGGCTCTGTCGTTCGCCGACGCCGGGCAGCGCGTCGGGATCTTCGACATCAACCAGGCAACCCTCGACCGCATCGCCGCGGGCGAGATGCCGTTCAAGGAGACGGGCGCCGAGGAGCTCCTGCGCGGGATGCTGGCGTCCGGGCGCCTCGACCTGTCGTCGGACCCCTCGATCATGGAGCGCACCGCCGCCGTGATCGTCGTCATCGGCACACCGGTCGACGAGTTCCTTGGGCCGTCGATGACGATCTTCGAGACGGCGGTCGTGCAGATCGCGCCACATCTCCGCGAGGGCGCTCTGGTCGTGCTGCGAAGCACCGTCTATCCCGGCACGACGGAGTACGTCGCCCAGGCGCTCGGGGATGCGGGCGCGAAGGTCGACGTGGCGTTCTGCCCGGAACGGATCGCCGAGGGATTTGCCCTCGTCGAGCTCCGGTCCCTGCCCCAGATCATCGGGGCGGATGACGATCGGGCGGCGGATCGAGCCGCCGGGCTGTTCGCGATCCTCGGCCCGAAAACGATCCGCACGACGTCGCGCGAGGCGGAGCTGGCAAAGCTGTTCACGAACACGTGGCGCTACATGAAGTTCGCCGTCGCCAACCAGTTCTTCATGATCGCGGACGAGGCCGGGGTCGACTACACGAACGTGCTCCGGGCGATCCGCGAGGACTACCCGCGGGCCCGTGACCTGCCCGGACCGGGCTTCGCCGCAGGGCCCTGCCTGTTCAAGGACACGATGCAGCTCGCGGCGTTCACCAGTGACCACTTCCCGCTCGGTCAGGCGGCGATGCAGGTGAACGAGGGGTTGCCCGCATACATCGTGTCGGCGCTGCAGCGTCGCTATGGCGACCTGCGCGGCCGGACGATCGGGATCCTGGGCATGGCCTTCAAATCCGAGTCCGACGACACCCGCGCGTCGCTCTCGTACAAGCTCCGAAAGCTGCTCCGCTGGGCCGGCGCCCGCGTGATCTGCACCGATCCCTACGTCGACGACGCGCGGCTGGTGCCGCTCGAGGAGGTTCTGCGCGACAGCGAGCTCCTGGTCCTCGGAGCCCCGCACGAGACGTATCGGTCGCTGGAGGTCGGCGGCAAGGACATCGTGGACGTGTGGGGCGCGATGGGCGGAGGGATCCGCCTCTAGATGCGCGTCCTCGTCACCGGCGCCGCCGGTTTCATCTGCGGCTACCTGGTACCGGAGCTGCTCGAGCACGGCCACGAGGTCGTTGGGCTCGACAACTTCAGCAAGTACGGCAGGCTCGCCAAGTCGTACGACGACCACCCGAACTACCGGTTCGTGGAGGGCGACGCCAAGGACAGCGCGCTGCTGAAGCGCCTCGCGAGCGACTGCGACCAGGTCGTCGCCGCCGCGGCAATGATCGGCGGGATCAGCTACTTCCACGAATTCGCCTATGACCTGCTTGCCGAGAACGAGCGAATCCTCGCCTCCACGTTTGATGCCGCAATCGAGGCGCACGAGCGGTTCGGGCTGCAGCGGATCGTCGTGATCAGCTCGTCGATGGTCTTCGAGTCGGCGAGCCTATTCCCGACGCCGGAGGGCGCCGAGCTGACGTCTCCTCCACCCATGTCGACGTATGGCTTCCAGAAGCTCGCCTCCGAGTATTTCGCCAAGGGCGCATGGGAGCAGTACGAGCTGCCGTTTACGATCCTGCGTCCGTTCAACTGCGTGGGCATCGGCGAGCGGCGCGCTCTTCGCGACACGGACGTCATGAGCGGCAACATCAAGCTCGCGTTGTCGCACGTCGTGCCTGATCTCGCCCTCAAGTGCCTCCAGGGCCAGGACCCCCTCCACATTCTCGGCGAGGGCAACCAGGTCCGGCACTACACGTACGGCGGCGACCTCGCCCGGGGCATCCGGCTGGCGATGGAGTCGCCGAGGGCGGAGAACGATGACTTCAACCTGTCGACCGCCCAGTCGACCACCGTGCTCGAGCTGGCCGAAGCGATCTGGGCGAAGGTCCATGGCGAGGACAGGCCATTCCGCTACGTCTCCGACCCGCCGTTCGAGCACGACGTCCAGCGCCGCGTCCCGGACGTGCACAAGGCGCGCGAGGTGCTCGGCTACGAGGCGACGACGACGCTCGACGCGATGCTCGACGAGGTGATCCCCTGGATCCGCGCCGAGCTCGAGGCAGCCCGCGTATGACCCCCGAATCCGAGCTCGATCGGATCTACGACCGGCGCTTCGGCGACGCCGACGCGCGGTCGAAGGATCGGATGTGGGTCGAGATCGCCGGTTACCTGCAGCGCTGGGTGCCCGCCGACGCCCGGGTCCTCGACGTCGCCTGCGATCTGGGCTATTTCATCCGCCACGTCCGCGCCGGCGAACGGTGGGCCACCGACGTTCGTGACGTCGCCGGGGCCCTCGGTCCGGACGTGCACTTCGTGCAAGCGGACGGCCTGGCGTTGAGCGCGGCGCTGCCGCACGGCTACTTCGACGTCGTCTTCGTGAGCAACTACCTCGAGCACCTTCCCGGGCCCGACGCCGTCGTCGCGCAGCTACGCGAGATCCGCGCGGTCACGAAGGACCACGGACGACTGATCGTCCTGCAACCGAACATCCGGTACGTGGGCGCGGCGTACTGGGACTTCATCGATCACAGGGTCGCGCTGACCGAGAAGAGCCTCATCGAGGCCGCCGCGGCGGCCGGCTTCGAGGTCGAGCGGCTCGTGCCTCGGTTCCTGCCATACACGACGAAGTCGCGACTGCCGCAGTCCGCCTGGCTCGTGCGCACGTACCTCCGCTTCCCGCCGGCGTGGAGGCTCCTCGGCGGACAGACGCTGCTCGTCGCGCGGCCAGCCCCGGCATGACGAACCCGGCGCTCGCGATAGGCGCCAGGTTCCCGGGGCGGCGCCGCGCGATCGACTGGGCGTTCATCCGGCACGGCCTCGAAGTGGTCGCGCTCACCGCCGTTTTCGCCGTCACGTCCATTGCGCCGATCCGTTCGTCGGATTCGCTGTGGGGGGATGCGCACCTCTATTTCCGAGCGACCGAGGCTTGGCTCCATGGCGGGAACCCATGGCTCTCGACGACCTACCTACCGCCGTTCGCCGCCCCGCCGCCGGCGCTCCTGCTGAACCTACCGCTGGCCCCCTTCGGGGAGGACATCGCCGTCACGTTCTGGGTGGTCGTCAACACGCTGGCGATCGTGGTCCTGTTCTCCCGGCTGAAGATTCCACCCAACTGGCTCCTGTTTCAGCCGATCGCGGAGGGATGGATGGGCGCGAGCCCAGACCTGGCATTCGCAGCGCTCGCGTTGCTCGGGGGCGGATGGCTGGCCGCACTCGTGAAGCCGTACAGCATCCCCGCGCTGCTCAGCGAAGGGCGCCTTCGCGGTGGGTCGGTCGCCATGAGCGCTCCGGCATGACGGCCCACGGCGCCGCGATGCAGCCGACCGATCAGCAACGGTGGGAGCTGAGCGTGCCGATGCTGCTCCTGGCGATCTCGACCGGCCTCTGTGTCCAGGTGCTGGCGCTGCTCACCTTGTCCGGCGGCGACCCGGTCGATGCGCTGAGCTACTGGCTCACCAATCCGGCCACGCCATACAACCGCGTCCAGGGCGCGTACGGCTACCCGCCGGTTGCGGCCCAGCTCGCGGCGCCGCTGTTCCAGATGCCGTTCCCGGCGTTCGCCTTCCTCCTACGAGCCTTCGAGGTGGCCAGCCTGGTGCTCCTGACCGGCCCCCTCGCCGGGGCCCTGATCTTCACGACGCCGGTCGCCTCGGAGATCAACGCCGCCAACATCAACCTGCCGATCGCCGTGATCATGGTCCTCGGCTTCCGCTGGCCCGCGCTGTGGGCGTTCCCGCTCCTGACCAAGCCGTCGATGGGCGTCGGGCTGCTGTGGTTCGTGCTGCGGCGCCAGTGGCGCAAGGCGGCGATCCCGATCGCGATCGCCGGCGCGCTGTCGCTGGGCTCGTTCGTGTTCGCCCCGCGGGTGTGGTTCGAGTGGCTGGACTGGCTGCGCGCCAACCCGCAGGTCGGTGAGTGGCCCTATCCCTTCCCGCTGTGGGCCAGGCTCCCGTTCTCGGTCGCCCTCATCGTCTGGGGAGCGCGGACGAACCGGCCGTGGACGGTCCCGCTCGCCTCGGCCCTCGCGCTCCCGCGGCTGTACTACCAGTCGCCGGCGATGCTGATCGCGCTGGTGCCACTGATCCCGTGGCTCGGCCGCCTCGTCGTGCCGTGGACCCGCCGCCTGTCCCGAATCGAGGAGCTCGTTCTGGGCGCGCGCACTGGTCCCCCGGGCACCCCAGCCGGTCCAACGGCCACGCTCCGCCGGTCCGATCGGCCAGCGATGACCACGGCCGTACCGGAGCGGTGAGCGGCCGCACGCCCGCGGCCGGCACCACCCCCGCCCGACCGATGTCCGCGACACCCGAGGTGTCGATCGTGCTGCCCGTCTACAACGAGGGCGAGGCGGTTGCGCCGGTGCTGCGCAGCCTCGCCGCAGCGGTGAAGGTGCCGCACGAGCTCGTGGTCGTGTACGACTTCGACGGCGACACGACAGTCCCGGTGATCGAACGCCTGGCGCCGGAGATCCCCGGCCTTCGGGGCCTGCGGAACGACCTTGGCCGCGGCGTGCTCAACGCGATGAAGGCCGGGATCGCGGCAACGACAAGCCCCTATGTCGTGATCTCGATGGCTGACGGCTCCGACGAGCCGACCGCGGTCGATGCGATGGTCCAGCTCGCCCGAGGCGGGGCAGACGTGGTCGCGGCGTCGCGGTACATGCCCGGCGGCCGCCAGGTCGGTGGGCCGCCGCTCAAGCGCCTCATGAGCCGAGCGGCCGGCCTCACGCTGCACTGGTTCGCGGGCGTGCCGACCCACGACGCGACCAGCAACTTCAAGCTCTACAGCCGCCCCTTCCTCGACTCGATCACGATCGAGAGCGGCGCCGGCTTCGAGCTCGCGCTCGAGCTGACCGTCAAGGCGACTCGCGCCCGCCGCCGCGTTGCCGAGGTCCCGACGACCTGGCGCGATCGGACCTCGGGGAAGAGCAACTTCAAGCTCAGGAAGTGGCTGCCCCACTACCTGCACTGGTATCGCGTGGCGTTCCTTGGCCGCTAAGGCAGCTCCTCGCGCTCCTGGTCGGCGCCATTAACGTCCCGCCGCACGAACCCGCCGCCTAGCCCGCCGCCAGCCTTCGCTCGTCGGCGACGGCGTCGTCGTAGGTCGTCTCCACGGCGCGGACCATCTGCTCGACGCAGAACCGCTCGTGGACGAGGTCGTGACCGGCTCGGCCGAGGCGCGCGGCGAGATCCGGGTGTTGAAGGAGCCGCACGATCGCCGCGGCCAGGGCGCCGGGATAGCGGGGCGGGACGAGGAGGCCGGTGCGGCCGTCGTCGATCATCTCCGGGATGCCGCCGACGGCCGACGCCACGACCGGGCGTGAGAGGGCCATGGCCTCGAGGATCGAGAGGCCCTGCGCCTCGCGGTACGACGGCAGGACGGCGACGTCGAGGGCGGCTGTCACCGCGGGCACGTCGTCGCGCCGGCCCGTGAAGGTGACCGACCCGACACCGGACCGCTCGGTCGGGTCGCCGATGGCAATTGCCGCGGGACTGCCCAAACCGTATGCCAATTGGCGCATATGGGCGCCGTGGGTGGGAGCGACCAGGCCGAGTGACACGGCCTGCGCCTCGAGCAGGTCGCGCTGCGAGCCCTCGCCGACGACCAGCAGGTGCGCGTTCGGCAAGGCGGCGAGCACGGCCGGCCAGGCCTCGAGCAGCGTCGGGTGACCCTTCTCCGGCTCGAGCCGGGCGACGACCCCGACGATCGGCTCGCCGGCGGGGATCGAGTACTCGGCGAGGAGCGTCGGGCACGCCGCCTGCTCGCCGTAGCGGGCAAGGTCGACCCCGTTGTAGATGAGGCTGATCGGGGCGCCGACGCGGCCCTCGTCGGCGAGCTTGCGCACGATCGCACGCGATACGGCGATCACGTGGTCCATCCGCGGCGTGAGGCGCCGCAGCAGATCGCGGTCCTCGTCCGACCGGATCCGGCTCGAGTGCACCGTCCCCACGACGAACGGCCGGCGCCGACCCGCCGCGGCGAGCGCCCACGCGGCCTGCGTCCCGACGACCTCGGCGCGGTACATGTGATTGTGGACCACGTCGGCGTCGACGGCGGCGAGGTGCGCCGCGACCGCGGCGACCGCCTCCTCGTCGGGCATGTCGTCGAGCACGCACACCGGCACGCCCGTCTTCTCGAGGCGGCGCACGCCGGGTCCACCCGAGAGCGAAAGCACCGACACGTCGTAGCGATCCCGATCGATGAGGGAGACGAGGTTGAAGAGGTGCTCCTGGGCCCCGCCGTTCGAGCCGGTGGCGAGGAGCTCCACGACGCGGATCCTGTCGCGGGCGGCAGGCAGCGGCAGGCGGATGACCGGCTGGAAGCAGGGGTCCGTCGTCAGCGCCGCGGGCGGCACCCGGAAGGTCGCGGGCGGTGTCGCGCTCACCCTGCCGCTCCCGCGGCGCGGCGCACGAGGATGCGCACGACGGGCTCGTCGACCGCGCCCCACTCGTACTTGTAGGGCTCGTCGCCGCGCAACAGGTCGATCCGGCACTTGCCCCGCTCGATCGCGCGCCGCACCAGCTGCTCCAGCTGAAGGACACCCGGCGAGAAGTGCTTCGCCGCGAGGTCGACGCCGGCGTTGTAGTAGAGCAGCGAGCCGGCGGTCTCGAAGTGGATCTCTGCCGCGATCCGCCTGCCGTCGAGCGTCAGGAACCCGAGGTGGATGGTCGGGTGGTCCGGCACCCCGTTCGGGCCGGACGTCGCCTCGGCGAAGAGCTCGAAGAGGCGGCGGACGAAGACGCGTGCCTGCGCGCCGCCGGGGTTGTCCGGGAAGAGGCCGCGCGCGGCCCACTTGCGCTGGTGCAGGGCGATGAACTCGTCGAGGTCGGCGATAGGGTCGGTCGATTCGACGAGCTCGGTCTCGCCGGCGGTCTGGGCACGGCGGACCTTGCGCCGGATCTCGTGACGCTCCTTCTTGCCGAGCGTGGCGAGGAAGCCCGCGAAGTCGCCGCCCTCGGGCAGGCGAATCACCGGGCAGACGTCCTCGCGCTCGACGTTGAGGATCCAGCCCTCCGCCATCTCGCGCTCGCCGAACGCCGTGGTGAGAACCTCGGTCGCCGGATCTGCCTGGCGCAGCCGCCGGAGGTCGACGATCGACCACCGGTCGAAATCGCCGCGGTCGGCGGCGAGGTAGTCGGCCACGGCCTCCGCCGCGGCGGGCATGTGCGCCGGGTGGGCGAGCATGGTCGCGTAGTCGGCGTGGTAGCTCGCGCCGAAGTACACGGCGCAGGCGTCTGGCGCTACCTCGGTCAGGGGAAGGTCGTCGGCGTGACGGATCGTCGTGTGCGTGACGGCGTCGGACGGCTCGACGACGTGGCGGTGCATCAGTGGCGCGATGGCGACCGGCTGCCGCGGATCCGGGGCGGACGGCTCGACGAGGACGAGCGTCTCGGCGTGGGCGTTCTCGCCATAGGCGTCCCACCATGCGCGCTGGAATGCCCAGGTCGAGAATGGGGTCGAGTAAGGGTTCAGGAACGCGAGCCGATCCCAGGTCTGCTGATCGATCGATTCGAACGGGCGGAGCTCGGCGCGCAGGCTGCGTTCGGTTCGCGCCGGAGCGTCGGGCAGGGCGGATTCGCCGGCGTCAGAGGCCGGCCGCGCACATTCGGGGTCGGCCTGGAGCGTGGGGGTCACGCTCCGAGAATACATCGAAACCGGTGTTTCCTTGCCCGCGCAACCTCTTACGGCACGACGACGCCGAGGTGGGCATGCCGAAGGTCACAGCGTGTCGGCGGCCAGGACGGCCGGATCGGCGTCCCGGGCGATCTCGGAGACGCGGAAGTGGAGTCGCCAGGCGGCGAAGAGCCCAGCGAGCGAGAGCGGCACCGTGACGAGAAGATGCATCAGGACGACCACCGCGAGGGCGACCTCGGCGCTCACCCCGAGCGTCGTCAGGATCGTGAGGCCGACGAACTCGTACGTCCCGATCGAGCCCGGCGCCGCGGGGATCGACGTGCTGAGCGCGAGCCCGCCGATGACCAGCGCGCTCTGCGCGAGCGAGAGGTGGAGACCCGCCGCGGTCGCGAGCAGGGCGAAGTTGGCGACCGACGGCAGGAATACCACCACGGTGAGACCGACGACGGCCGCGGCGCCGAATCGCGACCGGAGGGCGGCGGCACCGACCAGGACCCGCTCGATCAGCGACCGGAGCGCGACCCGGATCCGACCCTCGTCGGTGCGCCGCAGCCAGGCGACAACGACGCCGAGAGCGATGAGGGCCACCACGGCGACTGGCACGAGCCAGGTGGCACTCGCCGCAATCGACGCGCCCCCGGCGAGAGACACCCCCAAGACGGCGACGAGGGCGAGGATGAACAGACCGTCGGACAGCCGCTCGACGATCACCGTGCCGAGGACTCCCAGCCGGCTGATCCCGAACGACTGCCCGGCCAGGTAGGCACGGGCGAGGTCGCCCAGCCGCGCGGGCAGGATGCTGTTCGCGAAATAGCCGATGGCGAGGTAGGCGACGCTTCGGCCGAGCGTTATCTGCGCCATCGGGGCGAGCAGGCGGCGCCAGCGGATGCCCCGAAGGACGAGCTCGACGAAGATCAGAGGAACCGTTATCGCGAAGATCCGGAAGTCGACGCGGCGGAACGCGTCCGCGACCTCAGCGAGGTCCACCCGGCTGACCGTCGCGAGCACGAACGCGAGGCTGATCGCGAGCCCGATGAGCAGGCGGGCCAGCCCGCTCCGACTCGCGGTCTGCCTCACCAAGCCGGGCAGCGCCCGATTCGGGGTGCCGTATGATCGGCCGCCATGGCGAACACCGGGCGCGCCTTGACCCGCCTGGCGCCGTTCCTGCTCGCCGCGACCGGGGTCGGCATCCTCCTCCTCGTTGCGGCGGCGTTCATCGGCAGCTCGGGCAACGCCTACGACTACGCGGCGTACGACCAGGCTGCCAGACGAATCGCCGCCGGTGCCGCCCTGTACCCGCCCGACTTGGCCGAAGCGTACAACTCGGGACAGGAGTCAGGGCTGTATGTCTACCCCCCGCCGCTCGCGGTCTCCCTGCTCCCAATGACCGCCCTGCCGAGCAACCAGGCGGCGTTCGCGTGGCTGGTCTTGAGGCTGCTGCTGCTGCTCCTCGGCGTCGCGCTCATGCCCATGTCCGCCCTCGCGCGGGGGGCGGTGCTGGCGGTCGCCTCGATCTCATTCCCCGTCTGGTACGACCTGAATCTCGGCAACGTCAGCATCTTCCTGTTCGCACTCTCTGCCCTGATCTGGCGCTTCCGGGACGGACCAGCCAGCCCGATCATCCTCGCGATCTGCGGCCTGATCCGGTATCAATTCGCGCTCGTGCTGGGCTCTTGGCTGCTGCAGCGCCGCTGGCGCCCGGCGGGAATCACGATCGCGGCGGGAGTCGCGATCGGCCTGGCGACCCTGCCGATCGTCGGCATCTCGACCTGGTTCGACTACGTCGCGACCATGCGCGCGATCCGTGACGTGAACGCGAGCGTGAACAACCTCAGCCTCGCCACCGCCGCAACGGCGCTCGCGATCCCGGGGCCCGAGTGGCTCTGGATCACCGTCGGGATCGCCGTGCCGGCGATCGCCGCGGCCTGGTCAGCCCTGCGCAGGGACCCGGAGACCGCGCTGGTGGTCGCGCTGACCGGGACGATCCTGTTCTTCCCGTTTTTCCACCCGCACTACCTGGTCCAGCTGCTGATCCCGGCCGCGTTCCTCGCCGGCCGCGGCCAGTGGTGGGGTCTCGTCCTGCCACTCCTCGCGTGGATGCCGGGGGCGGCGCTCCCGCTGGTTGCGATTGCCGGGACGCTGGCGCCCCTGGTCCCGCCCGGTTTCCTGGCCGTCAGCTCCGGCGCGGTACTGCACGGTGCAGGAGCGGAATTCGGAGCAGATCCCACGCGACCCTGAGCGCAAGGCCCGCACTCGGGCGCATGCGCGAGCCGCGCACGTCCTCCCAGCGGATCGGCACGATCGCGAGCCGGTAGCCGCGCCGCCGGGCGAGGTGGATGATCTCGACGTCGAACACGATCGACGTGATCTTCTGGCGGGCGAACAGGTCGCGAGCGGCCTCGCGAGTGAAGCCCTTGAAGCCGCACTGCGTGTCCTTGACGTTGCCGACGACCCACACCGACGCCAGGGCGTGGAACAGACCGCCGAGCATCCGCCGGTAGCGCGGCTGCGTCGCCCGCATGTCCGACCCATCCGGCTGGATCCGGCTGCCGAGCGCGACGTCGGCCGATTCGAGCGCCGCCACGAGCTTCGGCAGCTCCTCGGGCGGGGTCGCCATGTCCGCGTCGGCGAAGACGACGAGGTCGCCGCCGGCCGCGAGCATGCCGGCTCGAACCGCCGAGCCCTTGCCGCCGTGTCGGACCCTCAGGAGTCCGAGTGAGGCCTGATCACCGTCCTTCGGCCGGCTCGCCTCCGCGCGCGCGATGACGAGGTCTGCGGTCGCGTCGGTGCTGCCGTCGTCGACGACGAGCACGTCGATCCGGGGGTGGACGCCCGCGACCGGCGGGGCATCGAGGTAGGCGAATAGCTCATCGAGGGCCGGGTCGAGCCGCTTCGCCTCGTTGTACGCCGGGAGGACGATCGTCATCGACCGGCGCACGGCCTGGGCGGTGGTCGGCATCGGGGGCGAAGTGTACCGACGGTCGGGCTGCCGACGGTCCCCGTCTCCGGCCGAGGACCAGCCCCACGAGCAGCAGCACTGCTCCCAGCGTCGGCATCGCCCGGTTGACGATCCATGACAGGTCGCCGAGCGCGCTCTGCTCGCCGCCCCACATGAGCAGGTAGCTCGCGGCCAGCCAGCCGACTGACACTCCCGAGCCGAGGCCGAGCAGGAGGGGCAGCACGAGCACGGCCAGGTAGTGCTGGTAGACGGCGGGCGCGATCAGGACCGAGACCGTGACCGCGATCGCGAACGATCGGCCGAGGGCACCCGGGTCGTTTTCGGTCGTGGCCCGGGCGGGTCGTACAGTGAGGGCAGTCCAGGCGACGACGGCCAGCCCCGCGACGGTGACGACGATCCGGGCCACGCCGAAGCCCAGCAAGTCGGCTAGCCAGACCGTCGGCGCGAGCGTGTCGCGGGTGTCGACCGGCGGGCCCAGGTTGGCGAGCACCGTCGGGTACTGCAGCCACGGTTCGATGCCGGTGACGGGCAGCGTCAGCACGGCCACCAACCCCCCGCCGACGATGGCGCCTGCTGCCGCCCGGTAGCGGCGGGTGAGCAGGAACCACAGCACTAGCACGCCCGGGAACACCTTGATCACCGTCGCGACGCCGACCGCCGCACCGGCGATCCACTCGCCGCGCTCATCCCCGCGTCGCACGCCGAGCCAGGCGACGCTGAGGAGCCCGAGCAGGAGCAGGTGAACGTTGCCGAGGACGAGCTCGCCGAGGACCGGCGGAAAGGCGAGCGCGCCGGCGACGAGGAGCCAGACGCCACGGCCCGCCAGCACCGGGAAGCGCGCGGACAGCCGCTCGACCGATGAGATGGCAAGGACACCGGCCACGAGGAGCACTGCGCCCAGCGTCGTCCACACCCAGGCCGCCGCCCGATAGTCGGTCGGGAAGAGCGCCGCAAGCGGTGTGACCGCGGCGGCAAGGGGCGGCGGGTACAGGTACAGGAACTGCTGCTGCGGGGAGTAGGTCCCAGCGAGCTGGTGCGGGTCGTACGGCGACAGCCCGTCGAGGAGGCGCCCGGCGGCCGACCAGTACGCCGAGAAGTCGTAGCCCCACTGGATCTGGCGGGTCAGGAGCGCGAACTGGAGGGCCCGGAAGGCGAGAACGACGGCGACGACGATCGCCAGGCCCGCTATCTGCACCGGACCTCTGCGGAGTAGCCGGAAACCGTACACAACCTACCCGATCAGGCTATGGAACCGGCCACGTGGCTGACGATAATGCCCCCACCGATGGCCGTGCAGAGCGAAGCGAATCAGCCGGCCGAACGCGTCAAGGCGCTCGGCTCGCTGGCTTTGGCGTACCGACCGGAGCTGGACGGGATACGCGGAATCGCGATCCTCCTCGTGCTCGCCCAGCACATCAACCTGCCGAGCTCGACGCTTGCCGGCCTCGTCGGTGTGAACCTGTTCTTCGCCCTCTCCGGCTACCTGATCACG
>CAYXVP010000012.1:0-19695 GCA_964468305.1 uncultured Anaerolinea sp.
GGCGGGATGGCGTTCGCGGCGCGCGATCGCTTCGAGCGCGGCGAGGCCGCGCCCGCGGATGCCGCGGCGCCGCCGCCAGGCTCGCCGCTCTTCCGAGAGATCGTGGATCGGCAGTTCGATTCGTTCGGCCGCCTGTTCGAGGTGCCCCTGCGGTTCCTGGTGGCGTCGCTCGGGAGCGAACGCCGCCGCTGGCGCGCGACCGCGGCCGAGGCGTGGCCCGCGATCCGAGCGGACGTCGACGCCGGAACCCTCTCGATGATCGGCCTCGTGCGCCGACCCGGCGTGTACGCACTCGAAACCGACTTCGGCCACCAGGTCGTGGCCTACCGCTACGACGAAACCGCGGCGAGGGTCGCGATCGGGGTCTACGACCCGAACCGCCCCGGCGACGACACGGTGGAGGTTGGCTTCGAGCGCAGACCCGATGGCGGGCTCAGGCTGTGGCAGTCGACAGGCGAACCGCTGCTCGGGCTGCTGCACCTGCCCTGGCGGACAGGCGGGTATCGAGCTAGCGGGGCCTGACCCGGGCGAGGTCGGCGGCGCCTGCGTCCGCAGCGCCGGCGTCCACGGCGCTGGCGTCCACGGCGCTGAGCTCGACCGTACGGACTTGCCGGCGCCGAGCGTGGATCGTCTTGCCCCGCAACGTGGCGATCGCCGCCGCGCCCGTGCCCAGGCTCAGGACGCCGCCGAACAGCAAGGCAGTGGCGGCGCCCAGCCCCGAGGCGACGGCGCCCGTGAGCAGCCCGCCGATCGGCGTCGAGCCGGCGAAGACCGTCGTGTACACGCTCATGACCCGCCCACGGAGGTGGTCGGGCACCATCAGCTGGACGAGCGTGTTGGCGGTGGCCGCCATGGCGATGCCCCCGACCCCCGCGAAGAACATCGCCACGATCGCGATCGGGAAGGCGCTGGTACCGGCAAGGATGATCTCGGCGAGCGCGAGCGTGCCGCCGCCGAGCCCGATCAGCAGCGGCACGGTTCGGCCCGAAAACGCGATCGACAGCGCGCTCACGACCGAGCCGAGGCCGGTCGCGGCCATCAGGAAGCCATACGCGGTGGCGTCGCCGTGCAGCGTCTGCGTGACGAACGGCGGGATCGTCACCGTGAAGTTCATGCCGAACGTCGACACCAGGCCGACGGTCGCGATCGCGAGCACCACGTTGCGGGTACGGGCGACGTAACCGATGCCTTCGGCGAGGTTGTCGAAGACCGCCTGCGCGGACGTCGGCCGGTCGAGGCCAGGGCCGAGGTGCAGCTCGTCGTCGCGCATCGCGAACAGGGCCACGATCACGGCCAGGTACGAGATCGCATCGATCAGGAACGCGGCGCCGACGCCGACGGCCCCGATGGTGATCCCGGCCACTGCAGGCCCGATGACGCGGGCCCCGTTGAACATGGCCGAGTTGAGGGCGACCGCGTTGCCCACGTCGTCACGGCCGACCATCTCGACCGCGAACGCCTGGCGCGTCGGCAGGTCGATCGAGTTGCGCAACCCGAGCAGGAAGGCAATGAAGATCACGTGCCAGACCGCGACCGTATGGGTGAAGACCAGGATCGCCATGGTCAGGCTCAACAGCGCGGCGAAACCCTGCGTGGCGAGCATCGTCGGGCGCTTCGGCCATGCGTCGGCGACGATGCCACCGAACAGGCCGAGGACGAGCACGGGCAGCCACTGGACCGCGGCCACGACGCCGAGCAGGAGTGGATCACCGGTCAGCTGGAGGACGAGCCAGCTCTGTGCAACCGTCATCATCCAGGTGCCGACGAGGGAGAGGCCCTGGCCGGCGAAGAACAGCCGGTAGTTGCGGTGGCGCATGGCGCTCCAGCCGTCGAACCGGGCGAGGCGGCGCAGGGTTGGGCGGGCGGAGGTCATTGCGGCGGCACGTGCGGCCGAACGTCGCCACCCGACTCGATCTCGGCGAGGTGGCCTTCGAGGTGGCGGCGTCGATCCGTCGCCACGCGGATCATCGACTGTAGGCGCTCGATCTTGGCGCGCAGCGTGGCGACCTGGCGGTCGATGCGCTCGATCCCGTCGTGAAGGACTGCTAGCCGCTCGATCGCGCTGCGGCTCTCGCGGAAGCGGGTCCGGTTCGCAGCGCGGGCGGTCTCGTCCTCGAGCAGCCGGCCGATCTCGGCGAGGCTGAAGCCGGCGTCGTCGCGCAGGCCCTTGATGAACTGCAGGCGGGCGACGTCGTCGGCGTCGTACAGGCGGTAGGCGCCCTCGGACCGGGCGGCCGGCTCGAGCAGGCCGACCTCCTCGTAGTAGCGGATCGAGCGAGCCGTTAGCCCGACGAGATCCGCCACCTCCTGGATGCGGAGCAGTGGCTCGTCCTCGAGTGAGGGTGCCTGGGTTGGGGCGCGGCTGGACATCGCCAACATCCTACCACAACCTTACCGTTTACGAGAAGGTTAGAGTTCCGGGCGATCCGGCGGCGCTCTGTCACCCGGCGACGCTTGCCGACGAGGCGCTGCCGCTACGCTGCGCTGATGGATTACGGACTCGCGCTCCCCTCACTCGGCTGGGAGGCAAATCGCGACGGCATCCTCGCCGCAGTCGGGCTCGCTGAGGAGCACGGCTTCACCGACGTCTGGGCGACCGACCACATCCTCGTCGACCGCGAGGGCGCCGAGGACTATGGCCGCATCTATGAGGCCGTCACGACGCTCGCCTGGCTCGCCGGGCAATCGAAGAACGTTCGACTCGGGGCCAGCGTCATCGTCGTCCCGATGCGCAACGCGGTCGTTCTCGCCAAGCAGCTCGCCACGCTCGACGCGCTCTCCGAGGGCCGGCTCATCGCCGGCTTCGGCGTCGGCTGGAACGAGACGGAATTCGCGAACGTGGGCGTCGGCGAACGCTTCCACGTCCGGGGCGCGTACACCGAGGAGGCGATCAACATCTGCCGGCACCTGTGGTCCGGGCGTCGTGAGCCGTTCCATGGGAAGTTCGTCGAGTTCGAGGACTTCAACTTCGAGCCGCTCCCGGCGCAGGGCGGAAATGTCCCGATCTGGCTCGGCGGCCGCGACGAGCGGGCTCTGCGCCGGGCGGGCCGGTTGGCGGACGCGTACCAGCCCTTGGCGCCCTCGCCGGGGGCGCTGGGGAAAGGGCTCCCCATGGTCCGCCAGGCCGCTGCGGAAGCCGGCCGCCCGGGGCCGCGCGTGTCCGCTCGTGCGCGCCTCGAGCTCGACGCCGGCGCCGAGTCGTTCTACACGATCCACGGGACCCCGGCCGAGGTCGCCGCGGAGATCCGGTCCTTCGCCGTGCTCGGCGTGGACCACCTCGTGCTGGCCTTCCCGCCTCGCGACCCCGCCGGCCTGCGTGCCGCGGTGGGGCGATTCAAGGACGAGGTCGTCCCGCTCGTTTGAGGCACCCGCGCCGACTAGAGCGAGGGCAGCTCCTGCCGGTCCGTCTGGGCCGGCGCGAACAGGTCGCCGACCCGTTCGACCCGCTCCACGACGGTCCGGATCGTCCAGCGGTCGCTGCGCAGGTCCGGGTCGTCGAGCTCGTCCCAGGTGATCGGCGTGGAGACCGGCGCGCCGTCCGCCGGCCGCACCGAATACGGCGCGACGAGGGTCTTGATGTACGTGTTCTGGGTGTAATCGAGTCGCGCCTTGCCGCCGCGGCGATCCTTCGACCACTCCCACGACACGAGGTTGGGGACCGTGCTGCCGACAGCGCGCGAGAGCTGCTCCACCCAGTCGGAGGTCTCGCGGAAGGTGTACCTCGGCTCGAGCGGGATCCAGACCTGGATGCCGCGCTTGCCCGTCGTCTTTGCGTAGCCGCGGACGCCGAGGTGGCCCAACGCGGTCCGATACAGGCGGGCGAGCGTGAGGGTCTCGTCCCACGTCGTCTTCGTGCCCGGGTCGATGTCGATCAGGGCGAACGTCGGCTGCATCGGGTCGTCGATGCGCGAGGTCCAGGCGTGGATCTCGAAGGAGGCCTGGTTGCCGAGCCAGCACAGCGACGCGACGCGGTCGGCGATGAGGTGCTCGTTGGCCTCGCGCTCCTCCACCCCGACCTCCCGCCAGCGTCGCAGCCACGGTGGCGCCGTCGAGGGGATGTCCTTCTGCCAGAAGCTCGGTCCATCGGCGCCGTTGGGGAACCGCTGGAAGTTGAGCGGTCGGTCGGCAAGGTGCGCGAGCATCGTTGGCGCGATCCGAGCGAAGTAGCGGATCAGCTCGCGCTTCGTTACGGGCGCCGGCCCGGCGCCGCCCTTCGGCATCGTGCCGTCCGGCGCCGGCTCACCGAGCTTCGGCTTGAACAGCACCTTGTCGAGGTTGGTGAGCTTCAACTCGAAGCCGCCGACGCTCCAGACCCCGTCCTTGGTCATCGCGTCGAGCGCAGCGAGCTCGTCCGGTGTCGCGGACCAGGCGAACTCGTGATCTCCCGCGGCCGCGCCGCCGCGTTTTCGGTGGCCGCCCGCGCTCCCTGCGCGAGCTGATGCAGTCGAGGGGCTCGCTGATGGTCGTCGCGGTCGGCCCTCTGCAACCGCGTCACCGTGGCCTCGCCCGTCGGCATTCGCCTTGCTCGCCACCGGCCCACCCTGCGCCGGATCGGGAAGTGCTGCCTCGGCGTCATCGACGGCTTCGGAGGCAGCCATCGGCTTCTCCCGCACGACCTCGATGGCGGGCTTGCCGCCCTCGTCGAAGCCCTTGAAGGCGGCCTGGCGGACGATGCCGTCGCGGGTCCAGCCGCCGAGCTCGGCGCGGATCACGACCTCTGGCTGGACCCAGACCACGCTGCGCAGCTCGCCGCCCCAGCGGCCCTTGTAATCCTTCGGCGGCGGCGGATCGAACGGCGAATCGTCCGTCGTCAGCGGCGCGAGGCGCTCGCGAAGTCGCTTGCGAGTCTGGCTGTTGAAGCCGGAGCCGACCTTGCCGGCGAAGTGCAGCTTCTTCGCCTCGCCGCTGCCTAGGTAGTAGCCGACGACGAGCGCACCGAGCTCGCTCGCCGCGCCCTCGCCCGGTGTCCAGCCGCCGACCACGAGCTCCTGCTCCGGCCGGACCTTGATCTTGAGCCAGGTCCGGGCGCGCCGGCCGGGCTCGTAGACGGACCGGCGGTGCTTGGCGACGACGCCTTCCAACCCCTGTTGCCGCGCCGCCTCGAGGAAGACCAGCCCCTCGCCGACGACGTGATCGGCGAATCGCACCCGGGTGTCGGCCGCGCGCAGCACGGAGTGCAGGAGCTGCTTGCGACTCTCCAGCGGGACGTTCAGGAGCGACCGCCCGTCGAGGTGCAGCAGGTCGAACGCCTGGTAGACGAAGCGGGTCGAGGCGCCGCCGGTCGCCTCCTGGAGCAAGCTGAAGTCCGGCAGCCCGTCCGCGCCGATCGCCACCACCTCGCCGTCGACGATCGCCTCCAGGGCCTCGATCCACGTTGCCTTCGTGAGCAGCTTCGGGAAGTAGGTCTCGCCGTCGTTGCCGTTGCGGGTGTAGACGCGGGCGGTGCCGTCCTTGACGACCGCCTCGATGCGGTAACCGTCCCACTTGATCTCGAACAGCCAGTCGTCGTCGCGGAAGCCGCGATCGGTGAGCGTGGCCGCCATCGGCGGGATGAACGCCGGCAGCTTCGCCGGCTTGGCCTCGCTGAGGTCGATCTCGGCTGCGGCAGCCGGCGCCTGGCTGATCCAGATCGCGTCGCGATCGGCCTTGACCTCGTCATTCGTGCGGCCGGTCTTGACGCTCTCGGGGTGGTCCTCCGCGTCCCAGCCCGGGCTCGAGGCGTCGTCGCGCTTGTGGATCAGGAGCCACTGCTCGCCGGCGTCGTCCTCGAACGGCATGCGGCCGCGCTCGCGGGCGGCGCCGCCACGGGAGCGCGCACCGCCGCTCCCTCGCCCGCTCGTGCGCACGATCGTGAACCGCCCCCCGAGCTTCGCGCCCTTGAGCGTGAACTTCAGCTCGCCATCCTCGACGGCCTGCCGCCCATCGGGCGTCTCGGGCTCGGGCAGCCACGTGCCCCAGTCCCAGACGATGACGTCGCCACCGCCATATTCGCCCTTCGGGATCACGCCCTCGAAGTCGAGGTACTCGATGGGATGGTCCTCGACGTGGATCGCCATCCGCCGCGCGGACGGGTCGAGGGTGGGGCCGCGCGGGACCGCCCAGGAGACCAGGACGCCGTCGATCTCGAGCCGGAAGTCGTAGTGCAACCTGGTCGCCCGATGGCGCTGGACGACAAATCGGCCGCCCTTCGCGGGCGACATCGCGGGGGCATCGCCGGCCGGCTCCGGGGTCTTCCGGAAGTCGCGTTTGCGCTGATATTCCTCGAGCGGCATCGGCACAAGTTTGGCCGCGTTTTGGGCCAAATGTCAGGGGCCGTGCAAGGTTCGGGCGTACCGGCACGTCGGACCGGAACGTCGGGCGTCCAGTTCCTTGCAGATGGCATTACCACGGTGCCGCGAAGCACAGGCCCTTCGTCATGGCCTCCCGGGTACCTCCGGGTCACGGGACGCATGAGAAGGTCCGGCTAATTTCCACTCAGATGTCTACCTTGCCGCCCCGTCGCAACCCCCGACACCGCGACGCAAGGCCCGACTCGGCGAGTCACCGACCCGGCCGCAGTCGCGGCCAGTCCGTGGCCGAGTTCGCCCTGCTCCTGCCGGTCATGCTCGCCTTCCTCGGGCTGACGATCGACTTCGCCCGCGTCTTCCAAACCTGGATCACGCTGGAGTCCGCGACGCGCGACGCGGCCGAGTACGCGGCCAGCTCCGCCACCGACAGCGCCGACGCGCTGACCAAGGCGCAGCGGACGATCTGCCTGCAGTCGCAGAACATCCCGGGCTTCCAGAAGAGCGGTCTGGCCTCACCGAACGATGTCAACCAGTGCCTGAAGCCGACCGTCACCGTTACTTCGTTCACCCGCGTCACCGATCCGGCCGTCGCGGACGGAGCGAGCCCCACCTATCCGATCGGGACGGCGACGATCACCGCGACCGTTCCGTTCTCGCCCCTCTTCGCCTACCCGTTCCTCACCCAGAACGGCACGATGACCGTGACCAGCCAGGAAACGTTCAGCGTCGCCCAGGGCAGGCAGTGATGCGGCGGCAGCGGGGCTTCGCCGGGCGACGACGCTCGAGCGGCCAGGGCCTGGTTGAGTTCGCGCTGGTCATCCCGATCTTCCTCGTGATCCTCATCGGCATGGTCGATATGGGCCGGGCCGTGTGGGCCAACAACTCGGTCGCGAACGCCGCCCGCGAGGCGGCGCGGTTCGCGTCTGTTCACGGCGGCAGCTGCAAGGACCTGCTGGGATCGTTCTGCGCGAGCTCGAACTATTGCCCGGTCGGCCCCGCGGGCCCGAAGACCGCGGTCCCGTCCACGTCCACGTCGTGCCCGTACCCGTCGAACTCAAAACAGAGCATCTACGACGCGGCCACCGGCCAGCTCATTGGTGGCGGGACCAGCAACACGACCACTGCCTGCTACTTCAACCCGGTGACCACGACCAACTGCAGCGGCAACACCGACGGCAGCGGCGCCAACAACACGCGCGGCATGGCCGTTACCGTCACGGTGTCCACCACGGTGCCCGTGATCATCCCCTCGTTCTTCGGCACCAACACGATCAGCGTCAGCGCCACCAGCACAATGCTGGTCAACCACTGATCACGTGAAGACGAACCGAGCTTCGAACGCGCCCGAGCGGGAGCGCCAGTCAGGCCAGATCCTGCCGCTGTTCGCCCTGGCGATGATCGTGATCCTGGCGATCGGCGCCCTCGTCCTCGACGGCGCGAGCATGCTGGTCACCCGCCGACACCTCCAGAACGCCGGCGACGCCGCGGCGCTGGCCGGCGCGAACACGCTGCAGAAGGTCAACACGGCACACGTCTGCAGCACGGTCTCGAGCTCCCCGCCGGGCGCGCCGCGGTCGGACATCGTCACCGCGGTGACGACGAGCCTGAGCACGAACTGGCCCAGCCTGACCTCGAGCAACTACTCGATCACCTGCCCCGACGGCTGGGACAACCAGGCGGTCCAGGTCGACCTCCACATCGCCGCCGCCGGCTTCCTGGCCAAGGCCATTGGCTATGGGGCGCCGAACGTGTACACGACCTCAACCGCCGTGAACGGACAGATCGCGGGCTCGAACTATTCGGTCGTGCTCCTGGATCCGTACAACTCGTCGTTCCCGAATGGCCGAAAGGGCTGCCCGGCGATGCTGATCTCCGGTGGCCCGACGGTTACTTTCGACGGCTCGGTCATCATCGACTCCGCGTGCACCGCGGCGAACGGCGGAGCGCTCGGAACCAACGGCAACTCGGCCACGGTCACGATGGCCACCGGCAAGACGATCGGTATGGTCGGTACATACAACCTGGGCCCGCTGACGATCACGCCCGCGCCGACGACTGGCGCAACCTCGGTCGCCGATCCGCTGATCACGCTGGACGCGATCAGCACGACCGGCATGACGGTCCGCTCGGCGAGCAAGCTGACCCTGAACAACACGACGCAGGTTCTCCAGCCGGGCATCTACACGGGCGGGATCCAGCTCAAGAACTCCTCGATCGCCCTGCTGCGTCCGGGCATCTACGTGCTGGACGGCGGCGGACTCGACATCGGCGCCCAGGCGTCGTTCTGCTCGATCTCGACGACGTCGACGGCGACGGACTGCTCCGGCTTCGCGACGGGTGACTGTCCGGACACGACGTGTGGCGTGCTGATCCTGAACAAGGGCACCACGAATGGCAGCGGCGCGATGGGCCAGATCACCGTGGGCGCCGGTGCCACCCTGAAGCTGAAGGCATATGACGAGCGGGCCGTCAGCGGCGGGGACTACCAGTACCGGAACATGTTGTTCTGGCAGGACTCGACGCCCAATGCGTCCTCGAGCTACGCGCAGCCGATCCTGGCGCTCAACGGCGGCGGCACCGTCGACATCAGTGGCACGGTCTACGCGCCGCAGGCGGGGGTCACGATGGGCGGCGGCTCGGGCGGCAGCGGCGGCGCCACCAACCTGACCGTGCAGTTCATCTGCTTCGACTACACGATCTCGGGGAACTCCACCTTCCACTTCTACTACAGCGACGCGGACTTCGCCCGGCCCAAGGACTACGGCCTGGTCAAGTAGCCGCGCCGTCGCCGGCGGGCACTTCGCGTTCCCCAGGCCGATCGTCGCGCCCCCGGTAGGATGGCCCGACCGATGCGCAGCTTCCTCGGTTGGGTCGTGCTCGTCGTGTTCCTCGGCGCAGCCGCCTCCATCCTGGTCCCGATCGTGGCCCGCCCGCTCATCGCCGAGGCCGTTCGGGCGGCCTCGCCGTTCGGTGCGGCGCCCCTCGAGGTCGACGTCGCGGTCAGTGCGACCGGGCTGCTGCGCGGGACGATCGACCGCATCCACGTCACCGGCGCGAAGCTCGCGACGGAGGGGCTCACAATCGGGCGACTCGACGTCACCGCCGACGACGTGGGCGTGCTCGACCACGCTTTCTCGTCGATGACCGGAACCCTCGAGGACGTGGTGCTGCGGCGCGGCGACGGGAGCGAGATCCAGGCGCGGCAGGTCCGGCTCGCGGGCCCATCGACGGGGGTCGAGGCGACGGCCGCCGTTGGCCGTGACGCCACCCTGGGACTGGTCAGGAGCGCACTCGAGGCCGGCGGGCTGCCGACCGGCAACGTGGCGCTGGTCGACGGCGGCGTCCGTGTCACGGTCCTCGGCCAGCCCGCGGTCGTGACACTCGGCGCCGTGGACGGCGCGGTGACCATCGCAGGATCGATCGCCGGCGCCGGGCCCATCGTGGTCTTCGGACCGGAGCCCGGGGAGCTGTGGCGGATCACCGGCGTCACAGTCTCGAGCAACGGCCTGGACGTGCGCGCCCTCCTCGACCTCGGCCCGCTCCTCAGCGGACGCTGACCCGGCGCGCCTCCTTCACCGCATCGCGGACGCCCTGGCGCCAAGCGGCGCCGTGGCCGGGCAGCACGTACGTCGCGGTGACGGCCTCGAGGCGCCCGAGCGAGTCGACGGCCTCCGCGCGGTCGGCGTTGAACGGGGAGAGCTGAGGGCCGTGCCAGCCGGTCGCCACCGAGTACGTGTTGAGCGCGTCGCCGACGAACAGCGCGTCGTGGCCGGCGAAGTGCAGCGCCACGCTGCCCGGCGTGTGGCCCGGCGTGTGGATCACCAGCGGGGTGCCGGGGACATCGAGGGTCGCCCCCGCATCGAATGTATCGACCGCGCCGAGGCCGTGGACGCGGGCGAGGCCGTGGCGAAGCGAGAACCAGAAGAACCCGATCGACGGCCCGAGCCGGAGCGACCCCGACAGGCTGGCCGGGTTCTTGATCTCCTTGCGGGCGAGCGGCGCGTCGAGCTCGTGGACGCGGCTGCCGATGCCGGCCTGACGGGCGCGCTCGGCGAAACCGATGTGATCGTCGTGACCGTGGGTCAGCACGATCGCGCGAACGTCGGCAAGCGACCGCCCGATCGCGGCGAGCTCAGCCGGCAGGCCCGCCCAATACGCGGGCACGCCCGCGTCGACGATGGTGATGCCGCCGGCGTCCTCGAGGAGGTAGCTGTTGACGATCTCGTCGCCGAGGCGGCGGATCCGCGGCGCGACCTCGGGCATCGGCGGGCCGGCGGCGGCTAGGCGCTCTTGCGGCGCCGGGCTGGACGCTCTTCCGGCTCGCCCTCGGCGGTGGTCTCTGCCTTGTTCGCGGCCGCCTCCCCGCCGGCTGCGCGCTTCTCCTTGGCCTCGGCGACGGAGACGGGTTTGCCCTTGGCGTCGCGCGCCGAGGTCGCGGCCGTGACGCTCGCCTGGAGAGCGGCCATGAGGTCGACGAGCTTCGTCGGCTCGGCCGGCTCCTCGACCTCGACGGTCTCGCGGCCCTCGATCTTCGACTCGATGACCTGCATCAGCGCCTCGCGATACTCGTCGCGGTACTGCGCCGGATCGAACTCGCCGGTCATCGCCTCGATCAGCTGCGCCGCCATCTTCTTCTCGGCCGGCTTGATCTCCGCGTCTTCCTCCGGCAGGTCGAGCTCGCCGAGGGCGCGAATCTCGTCGGGCCAGTACAGGGTCGAGAGCAGCATCGTGCTCTCGAATGGGTCCATCGCCGCGAGCGCCTCGCGGTCACGGATGACGATCTTGCAGATCGCGGTGAGGCCCTTGTCCTGGAGGACCTCCTTGAGCAGCTGGAACGCCTTCCGCCCGATCCGGTCCGGCTCGAGGTAGTAGGCCTGCTTGACGAACCTCGTGTTGGTCTCGGCCTCGGTCGAGTCGACGAACTGCTCGATCTCGATCGAGCGGACGGTCTTGAGCGGGAGCTTCTCGAGATCCTCGTCCTCGATCACGACGTAGCGATCGGGCGCGTACTCATAGCCCTTGACCGTGTCGGTCCGCGGGATGATCTCCTCGTCCTCGGGGCACCAGATCTTCATCTGGATCCGCGACTTGTCCTTTTCGTGGAGCATGTGGAAGCTGACCCCGGCGCGGGATTCGGTCGCCAGGTAGAGCTTCACCGGGATGGTGACGAGGCCGAACTGGATGGCCCCTTTCCACATCGAGCGCGCCACGGACATGACCTCTCGCTGACCACTCGCAGCTCGCGGCGAGCGGGACAGCGACTCTACCACCCGAGGCAACGCGGCCCACAAGACGATGTCGCGGCGCGCCTCGCGACGCCGCGACGAATCTCGTGACGTTGCTCACCGAACGGGCCGCGGATCGGCCTGGCGCCGGCGGGCGCCGAACTACTTCGGGGCGAGCCGCGCTCCGGGCGCGGTCTTGGGCTCCGGGATCTCCCGGAGCACTCGGCGACCCTCGCCCCAGAAGAGGTGGGCAGGGTCCCACCAGACCATGGCCGCGGTGAGCACCGCCAGCGCGATGTTCAGGCCATCCGGCAGGCCGACGAAGTAGGTCGCCATCGCACCCGCCGTCCAGCCGACGTTGAACCACAGGAACGTGGCCAGGATGCGCTTGTTCATGGCCGAACAGTGGCGTCCGGCGACGTCCGCTTCCAGCGTACATTGGTACCGCTCGGGTCACCCCTCGCGGCCCGAAGATCCCCTGCGCCGCGCAATGGTCGCGGCAAGGTCCGCGGAAGTACCATCCGCCGCGCAGTCACCGCCGGGGGCCAGCGGAGAGGTTCCATCGCCCCATGCGGCGGAAATGGCAAGCGCGCGCCGAGACACGATCCGGACGTGGACAGGGTCTGGTGGAGTTCACGTTGGTCCTGCCGGTTCTGATGGTCGTCCTGCTGGGCGCCGTCGACTTCGGACGCCTCATGGAAGCGCGGGTCACATCGGAGGCGGCTACCCGCGCCGGGGCGTCCTGGGGAGCAGGCATCCTCGCCAACTCCACGGAGCCCCTCGACCCGGTCTTCGCGTTCTCGACGAGCAAGTGCGGTTTCGGACCGACGTGCAACATCGAAGCCCGAGCCTGTGCCGAAGCGGCTGGCCTGCCTGGCTATTCGGGCGGGCCGGCGCTCCAGGGCAGCGGCGATAGCCCGATCACCTACCGGGACTGTGCCCACAACTACGCGAGCTCGACGAACGTTGTCGGGAATGTCTGCAGCCCGAGCGCGACCCAGAGCAATCCGTTCCTGACCGTCACGTGGCGGCACGCCAACGGGACCACGTTCACACCGTCGGGAGCCACGCCGGCGGTGGTCGGCGACACGATCGAAGTCGACGGGACGTATTGCTTCAAGACCCTGATCCCGTGGCCGCTGGTGCCGAAGCAGATCACGTGGTCGACCGCGGCCCGCTTCACGGTGCAACCATGAAGGCCCGCCGCGACCGGGGGCAGGGACTCGTCGAGATCGCGCTCGTCCTGCCGATCTTCATCCTCATCGTTCTCGGAACGATCGACTTCGGCCGAGCGATCTACATCTATTCGGTCCTCGCAAACGGCGCGCGTGAGGGCGCCCGGTACGCGATCGTCCACGGTTCCAAGGCGCAGACGATCGACGGTTCGTGCGCCAGCGGGCCAGGCACCGTCACGAGTGACGCGCCCGGCGCACTGGTCGTCGTGGCCACAGGGGCTGCTGCCCCCTCGTGGGCGACGGTGCCGGTCGGATGCGCTGCCCCGGTTTCCGTGCCGGCCGTCGGGCTGGAATCGTCCAAGTACCTGGCGACGGCTTGCTGGGGCAGCGACTGCACCGTCCCGAATGACTGCGGCGCCGCGGGGACCAACGCGCCGCCGAGGTCGAACGACCCCGATCAGCCCGTCACGGTCAGGACCTGCTACCGCTTCTCGGCGATCCTGCCGTCGATGTTCGGGGTCGGTCCCATCCCGCTCGCGGCGCAAGCCACCCTCTACATCGCGCACTAGGAGGTACGACAGCGTGCGCCCGATTCCAAGGTCAGACTCCGATCGGTCAGGACAGGTCCTCGTCCTGTTCGCACTGACGCTGGTGGCGCTGCTCGCTGCCCTGGCAGTGATCCTCGATGGGGGCCGCGTGTACGCCGAGCGGCGGGCATCACAGAATGCCGCCGACGCCGCGGCGATGGCGGGCGCCGCAAAGCTCGACTCCTCGAACCCGGGCGGCTCGCTCGCCGCGGTGCTCGCCGCCGCGTGCGAGGCCGCGAACAAGAACGGCGGCTTCGGCAGTGGATCGGTCGATGCAACCTGTGGCACGACCGGCTCGGACGTCAAGGTCCACGTGCCAGGTGGAGACCTCGGGACCATCCTCACGAACGTCAATCCCATCTTCGAGAATCCCGGCTACGTCCAGGTCGCCGTTCACACCTCGTTCAAGTCGTTCATGTCCGGGCTCCTCGGGCTCGGCGACTTCCAGGCGAGCGCGCTCGGCGTGGCTGTGAACATTGCCGGGAACGGCCTGGGTGATGCCCTGCTCGTCCTCGATCCAATCCATTGCGGGGCGCTCACCCTGAACGGCACAAACCTCCTGACCGTGAGCGGCGGCAACGTTCAGGTCGACTCCAGCGCGGAGAAGAGCGCCGACACGTTCTGCGCGAACAAGAACGCAGCGGTGAAATCGGGCGCCGGTACCGGCGGCATGACCAACACGAGCGGTGCGAACAACATCGTGGGCAACGGCGACCCGGACAACATCGTTCCGCCGTGGACCCAGAGCTCCTACAAGCCGGATCCGCTCACTCGCGTCACGGTGCCGCCGTTCGATTCGACATTTGCGAACCCCGCGGGCGCCGCAGGTGGCACGCCGAACGTGCCCTCGCCCTGGAACCCACCCGCGGGCGCCGTCGCGGCGAACCCCGGCGTCTACTGGGGCGGCATCAAGGTCTCGAACAACACCACGCTCACGCTCGCTCCGGGGACCTACATCATGGCCGGCGGCGGGTTCAACATCCAGGGCGCGAACAGCACCGTCGTCGCGACAGGTGGCGTCACCTTCATCTACACGCGCGATCCGTACTGCTACACCGGCGTGCCCTCGCCTCCTGCAGGCTGCAACAACACGGCCAAGAAGAATGGCGACATCGACGGCGGGGCACCGTCAGTCGGGCAGTCCGGCGGCTTCTGGGGAACCGTGGCTTCGCAGCTGCTGGCGCAGGTCCCGAGCCCGGATCCCTACCACCTGAGCAACATCCTGATCTACCTCGATCGAAACATACGCTCGTCGGGCACCGATCCCTGCCCCGCGGTCACGCTCGACGTCGGCGGTGGGGGGTACTTCAACTTTGCGAACGGCAGCATCATCTACGGGCCATGTGCCTGGGTTCGGCTGCATGGAACCTCCGATCCGCCGAGCCATGGCGGCGCGGTCGTTTCGTGGCAGGTCCTGATCGATGGGACCAAGAACCTGAACCTCGGCGGCCCGGCCGTCGGCGGTCAGCCGTTCGCCCAGTCAAACCTCGTCCAGTAGCGCGTCGCGGCCCGGCCGCGCGCGCGGCAGGGCCTGGCTAGGCCTTGAGCTCGCCCGCTGCGGCGTGGGCTGGGGCTTTCGCCGGGGTCGAGGTCGTCGCCGAGGTCGAGTGCGTCGGCGCAGCGGCTCGGCCACGTGACCACACGAAGCCGAGTGGATCGGCGATGACGAACGCGCCGACGAGAATACCGATGGGGAGCGCGGCGGCGGCGAAGATGCCGGTGGCGGCGCTGAAGAAGGCCCAGCTGTAGGAAGCAGTCAGGAACCAGAGGAATCCGCCAAGGATGCGTTTGCGGCTCATGGCCGCAGGATCCGACCGCCTCGGCGCGCCCGCCATGGCCAATCCGTACTCGATGCGGACGCCGTTCGGCGCTCTGGTGTAGCGATCTGTGACGACCGGTAAGCAACTAGGAGTGGGAGAGCTCCCGCTCCGCCCGCGCGATCCAGGCGAGGACGGCCTCGCGAAGCTTGTCGAGGGCATTCGAGACGTTCTCGGATGTCGTCCCGATGCTCGTGAGCTGCGTCTTCAGGCTGCGCACTGCATCGAGGCACTGCCGGATCTCGTCGAGCGACGCCGCAACTTCGGCGACATTGACCTCGGCTTCGGTCTCGCGGACGCTCGTGATGGCCAGCAGTCGGGCGAGGCGAACCGCGGTCGCGAGCGTCGTGGCGTCCGGATGTGCCGGGTCCAGCACGGCGTAGACGTCGCCGGCGCGGACGTCGAACGGGGCGATGCCCGCGGGCGCGTGCACAGGGGTGAAGACGACGAGGGCCGCCGCCGCGTCGCGATTCGCCTTCGCGGCGCGAAGCTCGTCGCGCATCTCGCGGCCGGACATCCTGCGGTCTTTGGCCTCGATGACGACGCGGAGCTCGCAGCCGCGCGCGGCGTCGGGATCGAGCGTGAGCACGAAGTCGCCCTTCTTCGACCGGCCGGCGTCGCCCGCATCGGTGCCGCAGCGCTCGAGCATGTCGTTCGCGCCGCGCGCGATGTCACCGAGCATGGACTCGAGGAGGTCCTCGAAGTCCGCGCCCTTCGCGGCCGACTTGAGGCGCTCCCCGGCGCGCGCGGCCCCCGCCGCCTCGAGCGCGACGAGCCGCTCCTGGATGGCCCGGAACCCTTCGGCCATCTCCGTCCGGAACTGATGCAGCGGAGAGCCCAGCCGCGTCGGATCCAGCAGCAGCGCCAGGCGCGAGGAGTCGCCGTCGAAGTAGCTCTCGAGCATGGTCGAGATCCGCCCGATCGCCGAGTCCCGCCGGCTGGGGTCGAACAGCTCGTCGACCATCGCTCGCAGCTTGCCGCGGTCCCCGAGGAACGCCTCCAGTGTCCGCGGCAGGCGCCCATCGCCGTCGGCGAAGTTGGTCCGCAGCACCTGCTCGAGCGCCTGTGCGGCCTTCTCGTTGGTCACCCGACTCACGTCCGCGAACCGTTCGAACTCGGCGCGCACGGCGTCCACGTTCAGCGTGACGCCGACGCTCTGGAGCGCCGTCAGGCCGATCCGGAGGGCGCGCTCGGCCAGGATCGCCTGGTCGTCCATGGGTTGCGCCGCCAACCAGGCCGCGAGCGGCCCGTCGGACAGCGTCAGGCGATCGACCTCGATGCGGTCACCGGCGACACGGACCCCGGACGAGTGGCTCGGAAAGGAGACGATGCGGGCTTCCATGGCGCCAAGTGTCGCCTGCCTGTTTGTCAGCTTGTCTGTCACAACCGCGAGACAATTCCGGCGATGGGCCGGCTGATCTACTCGATGAACGTCTCGCTGGATGGCTACGCCGCGGCGCCCGACGGCGGGCTTGACTGGGGCGTCGTCGACGAGGCGATCCACACGTGGTGGGCCGATCGGGTGCGCGAGGCGGACGCCGTCGTGTGGGGGCGCCGGGTGTATGAGCTGATGGTCGCCTACTGGCCGACCGCCGACTCGGATCCGAACGCGACGCCGGCGATGCTCGAGTTCGCCCGAGTCACGAACCCGAAGCCGAAGGTCGTGTTCTCGAGGTCCCTCGACGCCGTGACGTGGAACGCCCGCCTCGTCCAGGGCGACGTCGGCGACGTCCTCGCCAGATTGCGCGAAGAATTCGAAGGCGACCTCTTGCTGGGCGGGCCAACGCTCGCAGCGCAGTTCGTGAGGAGTGCGCTCGTCGACGAATACCGCGTCGTGATCCATCCGGCGATCGTCGGTGCCGGGCTGCCGTTCTTCCCGAACCTCGATCAGCCCGCGGGCCTCCGGCTGTTCGAGACACGGACGTTCGAGTCGGGCGCGATCTACCTGGGCTATTCCGCCGCGCGCTGACGCGGCGGCGAGCTACTCAGCTCCCCCGGTACGTCGTCATCGAGAACGGCGACAGCAGCAACGGCACGTGGTACGAGCGCGACACGTCCTCGACCCGCAGATCGATCGCGAGCCGGCGGAAGAACCGGTCCCCGGCGCCTTCGCCCGCGGTACGGCCGGCGAGGCTGAACTCAAGCCGGTAGGTCCCGGGCGAGAGCGGTCGTTCCAGCAGGTCGGGGATCCGACCGTCGGCGTCGGTCAGCGCCTGGGCCAATCGGATCGGGCGGTCGTCCTCGCCCAGCTTGTACAGGCTGACGTGGATGCCGGCCGCCGGCAGCCCGCGCTCGGCGTCGAGGACGTGCGTCGAGATCGTGGGTGTTCCGGCGTGGGCGTCGGCCACGTATCCTCCCGGCCATGGGCCAGCTCGAGATCACCGTCGGCGGCGACCTCCACTTTACCGCCCGCTGGGAGCCCGCCGCGCCGCAGACGATCGAGGCGATCCGGCGAATGCTGCCGATCGATTCGAAGCTGATCCACTGTCGGTGGTCGGGCGAGTCCACCTGGATCCCATACGGCGAGTTCCGGCCGGTTATCGACTATGAGAATCACACGTCGCACCCGGCGCCGGGCATGCTCGCGATGTACCCGGGCGGGATCAGCGAATGCGAGATCTTCTTCCCGTACGGGGCGTGCACGACGTCGTCGAGGGTCGGCCAGCTGGCGGCGAACCACTTCGCGACGATCGCCCCGGACGACGGCTGGCAGGACCGTTTGCGCGAGGTCGGCCGGCGGGCGCTGTGGGAGGGGGCGCAGGGCATTCGTATCGAGGAGGTCGGCTGACGCCCGATCTGCTGGTTCGCGGTGGCACGGTCGTCACCGCGACGGGCTCCAGTCGGGCCGACGTTCTCGTTCGCGACGGCTCGATAGAAGCGATCGAGCCCGACCTCCGAGCCATGGCGGACGGCAGTTCGATCGAGGTCGTCGACGCGACGGGGCTCCTCGTCCTGCCGGGAGCCGTCGATGTCCACACCCACACCCGAGTCGCCACGGATGCTGAGCCGGACCGTTTCTTCCAGGACTCGATGGCGGGTGCGTTCGGTGGGACGACCACGTTCCTCGCCTTCAACAACCCGGGCACGGGCTCGTCACCCGCGGCGGAGCGATCGCTGCTCGCCGGCCTGCGCGAGTGGCGCTCGGCGACGGAGCGAGATTCGGCGATCGATTACGCCGTTTCGCTGGCCATCTCCGGTCGGATGGAGGACCCGGTGGCCGAGCTGCCGGCGATGGTCGACGCGGGCGTGGCGACGGCGAAGGCGTTCATGGTCTTCGACTTCCGGCTCGAGGATCGCCGTCTCTTCGACGCGATGCAGACCCTCGGCGCGCGTGGCGGGATGCTCCAGGTCCACTGCGAGGACCCGGTGCTGATCGACACGGCCGTGGCCGACGCGCTGGCGAGAGGCGACACGGCGCCGCAGTTCCACGCCGCGACCCGCTCGACGGAGGCGGAAGCCGTCGCGACCCACCGGGTGATGGCCTTCGCTCGAGCCGCCGACGCCCCGGTCCACGTCGTCCACCTGTCGTCGGCGGGTGCCCTGCGGCACGTGCGTGAGGCGAAGGCGCGTGGCGTTCGCGCCCATGCCGAGACGTGTCCGCATTACCTCTCGCTCACCGACGCGCGCTATGCGTCGACCGACATCGATTCCGTCGCGGAATGCGTCATCTCGCCGCCGCTTCGACCCGCCGCCGACCAGGCTGCCCTGTGGTCGGGGCTGGCCGACGGCTCCCTGGACCTCGTCGCCACCGATCACGTTCCCGACCGGTTGGCGGTCGAGAAGGCAGCGGCGAGGCGAGGCGTCTCGTTCGACCGGATCAGCAACGGCGCGCCCGGCATCGAAACGCTGCTCGCGATCGCCTACAGCGAGGGCGTCGCCAAGGGCCGGCTCACGGTCGAGCGCATGGTCGACGTGCTCGCAACGACCCCGGCCCGGCTCTTCGGCCTCCGGCGGAAAGGGGCGATCGAGGTCGGTCACGATGCGGACCTCGTGCTGTTCGACCCGGCGGCGCGCCGCACCCTCCGCGCGGCCGACCTTCACCACACCAGCGACTACACGCCGTACGAGGGTCTCGCGTTGACCGGCGCGGTGCGATCGGTGTTCGTCCGCGGCCGCCAGGTCATCCGCGACGGCGTCTTCGTCGGCGACCGGGGCTACGGCCGGTTCATCGAGCGAGGCTCAGCCGGCCTGTCGTAACCGGTCGATATGGCTTATGAACTGCCATCGGCCGTATCACACGTCCAGGCGGGGGTAGGCGGGCAGGGTCAGGAACTCCACGAGCTCGTCGGCCAGCACGAGATCGTCGAGGAGCCTGGCCGCCTCCGCGAGCCGACCCTCCCCCGCCCCGCCGAGGGCTGCCAGCTCCTCGTCCCGGATCGCTCGATAGCGCTCGTCGGTCAGCGGCCGGCCGTCGTCGAGCGCCGTCGCCGTCGTCCGCCACTGCCACAGCTGCGAGCGGGAGATCTCGGCGGTGGCCGCGTCCTCCATCAGGTTGTTGATCGCCGCGGCGCCGTTGCCGCGGAGCCAGGAGTCGAGGTACTGCAGCGCGACCGAGACGTTGAGCCGGGCCCCGGCCTCGGTCACGCGGCCGCCGTCGACGCGAA